>JAVBPI010000055.1:0-9018 GCA_031549705.1 Thermoguttaceae bacterium | reverse complement strand
TCGGAGCAAAGCGTAAAGAATGTCGTGCATGATCGGTTACTTTTTTTCGTGTTGAGCGATCAATTCCTTGAGCAACGCAATTTCGTCCGGTTTCAATTTTCGTTTTTCGGTCAAGTGAGCGATCAACGGAGCGAGACTGCCGCCGCAGATTTTCGCGACCTTCTCGAAGAACGAATTGGACGCAACTTCCGTTTCGACCACCGCTTCATACAACGCCGGATAATCCGTACTCCGGGAGAGCACCCCTTTGTCGACCATGCGGTTGAGCCGCGTTTGGATCGTCGTGTAACCGACCGGCCGGGGATAATTTTTGTGCACGACCGTCAGCGACGACGGACCGAGCTTCCAAAGGAGATCGAGAAGTTCCATCTCCCCCTCGCTGAGCGGGACGAGCGGCGATTTCTTCACGGTTTTCGATTTCGACATCATTTCAATGGGTAAAAGTGCAGACCGACTTATGAAACGTTTCGTAAGTTATCCTACGACAGATGACGTAAGTTGTCAAGAGAATTTCCGCAATAAAATAAAAAAACCGGCGGGAACGATGAAATTCGCTTCCGTCGGTTTCAGTAAAGCAGAGGTTCAGGCAAGTTCGGCGTGAACTTTGGCAAGCAGTTCGCGGATCGGCAATTTTTGCGGACAGTTTTCTTCGCAGGCACCGCACTGGACACAATGGTTCGCTTTGATTTTCTCCGCCATGGCACTGTAGAGAATCTTAAAAAGTTCGGAACCCTTGTCCGCCGCGACGTAATTATTGTACGTCTCGAAGTTGAGCGGAATGTCGACTCCCGACGGACACGGCATGCAATACCGACATTTCGTACACTTGATCGGCAGGCTTTCGTCGTAGAGGCGTTGGAGTTCCGCGATGAACGCCGACTCCTCTTCCGTCATCGTCCCGATACCGCTCCGACTCGCGATTTCGAGGTTCTGGGCGACATGATCGAACATCGACATGCCGCTCAAAACGACGGAAACCTCCGGTTTGTTCCAGAGCCAACGGAGGGCCAGATCGATCGGATTGAAATTCTTTCCCCGATCCGTTTCGAAAAGTCGGTGCATCTTTCCCGGCGGTTTGGCGAGCACGCCACCGAGAAGCGGTTCCATGATAATCACCGCGAGCCCCTTTGAGGCGGCGTATTGCAGACCTTTCGTTCCCGCCTGGACTGTTTCGTTGACGTAATTGTACTGCAATTGGCAGAAATCCCAACCGTCGTACGAGTCGACCAACTCTTTGAAGAATGCGAAGTCGTCATGAAACGAAAATCCAATGTGTCCGACGAGCCCCCGCTCTTTTTTCTCAACGATCCAGTCGACGAGCTCGTTTTTCGTACAGATCGGCCAAAGACTCCGTTGCAGCGTGTGCAACATGTAGACGTCGATCTTGTCGGTTCCCAAATCGGTCCGCTGTTCGTCGAAAATCCGGTCCGCGTCTTGGCGGCTTTGGATTTCCCACGTCGGTAATTTCGTTGCGAGAACGACTTTCTCCCGATAACCGTTTTTCAACGCCTTGCCGACGACGCTTTCGCTCCGGCCGCCGTGGTACGGCTTCGCGGTGTCGGCGTAGTTGATCCCCGCGTCGATGCCATGCCGGATCATTCGAATCGCTTCCTTTTCGTCGACCGTTTCGTCGGCCTTGCCGCTGGTCGTCGGCAGCCGCATGCAGCCGAAACCGAGGGCTGATACCTTGAGTCCCGTTTTTCCGAAATCGCGATATTGCATGGGAAACCTCCACGGTGACAATGAATGTTGAAACGAAATTTTGCCGGAAAACACCGGAAACCGCGGTTCACGGTATAAACAGTGGGAAGGGTAAACGGAGATCAATCGTTGCCGAGGGCGACGGCGAAGGCGACGGCGTGCGACTTGCAGTGGGTGATGCTGATCTGGATTTCCGTAACGCCGAGCTCCGAAGCGACTTTCGCAGCGCCGCCGTGGAGTCGAACAATCGGTCGACCGCTCGCTTCGTTGGCGACCTCGACGTCCTGCCAGGTGATCCCGGAAATCCAACCGGTTCCGATTGCTTTGAGAACCGCTTCCTTCGCCGCCCAGCGTCCGGCGTAATGCTGGTCGGCGCAGCGATGCGACGAACAATACCGAACCTCCTCGGCCGTGTAGACCCGCTGCACGAAATGGTCGCCGTGCCGCTGGACCATTCGGTCGATCCGGTCGCATTCGATGATGTCCGTACCGATGCCGATCGTCTTCATGGGGTTGGTGGTAGTATTCCAGACGCGTTGCGTGTCAAAACGCAAGCGGCGTAAGGACCGAGTTCAAATTATTGGAACGGGTCCTCTTCCTCTTTCGTGTCGGCGGCTTTCTTGGGTTTCGGTTTGGCTTCCATTTCTTCGTCGCCGCCGAGGTCGCCGTTTTCGCCGGTTTTTTTCTTGGCGGGGGCCGCAAACGGGTCGTCGTTGCTCCCCTCTTCCGGTTTGACTTCCGGAGCCGCTTCGGGCTTCACTTCACCTTCCGCGGACGTCATCCAGTAGAGATTGGGAGCGGGGGCCCCTTTCATCACATCGGCGTATTGTTTACAGGTCAAACGGTGTAAGATCGGCTTCGTCAACGCCTCGGTATGGGGGCACGATTCTTTGCCACGGCAATCGGGATTGCCGCACACTCGACGTTCCCGGAGACACTGAACGAGTCCGGAGTCGGTCACGGCGAAAATCCGATCCGTTTCCAAATTGAAGAAAAAGCGATCAATGTTGCGGACGCTGAACGATGAAACGGGAACGCCCGTTTCCCGATTCAACACGACCAGATTCTCGTCTTTGTCGATCACATACAGTCGCTTGATCGACGCGGCGACGAATTTCCTGACCCCTGTGGCGTACCATTTTTCGTCGCCGGTCATCACGTCCAAGGCATGCATTCCGCTAGGCGAAATCGGGCAATAAACGTCTTTACCCACCACGGCAATTCGCTCCTTGACGGGCCCGCTCGCGGAAAATTTCCAAAGTACTTCGCCGACGCGATCCTTGACCGCAAAGACGTATCCCGAAAGATTTCCGGCGACAACCAAGCTCGGAATCTGCAAATCCTTTGCCTTGTTATCCATGTAATACAGCGGTTCAGACTGATTGACCGTCGGGCGGACGGCAATTTGATTCCCTTTCCATTCCCGTCGCGCAATTCGGTTCGAATCCATGAAAAACGATTCGGCGTTCGAATCGACCATGAAGCGCAAGTCGAATTTCTCTTGGGAGAAGCTCTCGATGCCTGCGGCAAGCATGGCGCCGCGGTCATTGACCCACATGACGATTTCCTGGTGTTTCAGCGGTCTGCCTTGCGGCGTATAGGAGATTGCCTGAGTCGCAATGATCGGTTTGACAAGCACGTTTCCGAACGTCTGCGTTGCCATTGGGATTCCGAGCGGCCCCTGCAAGACGATTTCCGGTTCCTTTTTGGGCGGAACAGGTTCCGCGAGGAGGTCGTTTTTCGTTTCGGCGAACGACTTGACGATCGAATCGAGAACAGGATCTCCCTCTTTTTCCGTTTCCGCCCGTGGAGCGACCGGGGGCGCGTTGTCTTCCGTCGCCGGTTTCGCGGCGGTTGTTTCGTCTTCCGTTGAAAATCGATTTTCATCCAACGGATAGGCGACGATGCGGTCGTTCAAAAGCGGTGCGTAAAGATAATGCTCGCTGATTTCGCAAGCCGTTGACGCCGCTCCGGGCAGGCGCGCCTGGAAAAGCAACTTTCCGTTTTTACGGTTGTAAATGAACACTTCCAATCCGTTCGAAACAGCGACCATGCGACTGTTCGCGGACGGCTCCAGATTGTTCATTCCCAGCCCACCAAACGGTTTGCGCCAAAGTGATTTTCCCGTTTCCGAATCGATGGCGTGCAACTTGGCGTCGTCAGAAACGATAAAAAGCGTTCCCCCCTCTTCGATGACGTGTTCGACCTTGTGGCGAACAGGGTCCATTTCGACTTGGTTGAACCAAGCCCGTGTCAAACCGTGCCGCTCAATCTGCTGGTCTGCCAATAGGGCTTTGGTCCCTTGCGACGCTGCATTCAATGCAACCGGACAGTGGACGTTCACCAAAAGAAAGAAAACAAACGCCACAACGGAAATACGAGTCAATTTCATCGGAACCATGGGTTGACGATTCTGGGGTTGGTCACACGAAGTTTCGGGAATGATCCGCTTGGATTATATCACATATTTTGAAATAGCCAGCAATTCGAAAAAATTTTCTCGACAAACCTGTTCGCAGACGGTGGTTAGCGGCACATATGGCATTCACCCTTTTTGCTTGGACGACAAACTTTAGCTAAAATTTTCAAAATATTCAAATATCCCTGTTTACCCATGTCGCCAAATATGTTAATATAGGCAAAGGTAATGAAAACGGCATAATTGATAATTTCGACGAATTTTGCTGACATTACACCATCGTCCGCACGGAGGGGGAACGAACATCAGAATTTCGCGTTGGGGTGTCGTTTCCGGCAACCTCATTTGAACAATCACCTTGATGCATAGCAAAGGTTTTCCATGTCAAACTCTCCGAACACGAAAATTTTTCTGCCTCTGTTTCTCGTTGCCGCCGCTTTGTTTGCCGCAACCGTTTGGGCGAATGACGAGAAAGCGGCTTCGTCGTCCTTACCCGTCGATGCGACCGATGAGCAGCCGCTTACCTACGACGCCGCCGTTTTTCTCGCCGACTTGAAAAACCGTTGCGAAACAGCCAAGATGAATCTCAAGGCCCCAACGGCCGCCGATTTGGCGGCGTGTCGGTCTCGAATTCAGCGGGCAATGCAGGAATTGAATTACCAAATCGCGATCGACCCGAACAGGCAATCCGCTTCGTTCTGGAAAGAAAAACTCGAACTCGACGCCCTGAACGACGCTTTGGCGAGTTCGGAGGAATTGAAACCGACGTTTGTTGAAAAAGCATGGAAGACATTCGGAGCGGACCACGACGGAATCCAATGGAAGATTTTTACGAAAGTCCGAAACGAGCTGCAAAACTATCTGAGTCTCAACACGGCGATCGAATCGAAGGATTTCGACGAGAATTTACCACTCGTTTGCGATAACCTGACCGAGTCGGCTCAAAAATATCTGCGGCGGGGAGAGCCTGACGATTCGATGGCGATTCACGGCATTCTCCGCTGGTTGGATGCGTTTCGCCCCTTCAATCCGCCCATCGGCTGCATGATCGATTGCGTTCGAAACCGTTTTTCCAACGCAAACGTCCAGGTTTGGGCAAGCGATCGTTTTGTTTCGCCGGCGTTCCAGCAACCGATCCATGAATCGTTCGACGTCAACGAAAACATCTTCGGGACGGCCGTTCGCGGCAACGGAACCGTCTCCGGTCGCACCATCGCCTGTCCCGTTCCTCGCCAGGGAGCTGCGGCGTTCCAACTTCAGATCAACACGCAAATGAACACGCGGACGACGGGGTCGCATCCGCCGGTCACGCTGAAAAATGCAACGTCCGGTGCGATGTCGGCGACGAAAACGATCATTTTCACGCCGAACGGTTTTACGGCAACGGCCGCGCAGAGCCGTGGAAATCTGAACACGAAAGTGATCGGAACGCATATCGACGGTGGTTGCCTCGTCAAATGCATCGCCAAGGACCGAATAGAAGAGCAGCGTCCGGCGTCCGAAGCGGAAGCCAAGCGACGCGCCGCGGTTCGTTTCAGCGGACGGGTCGACCGACAGGTCGAAACGCAACTGGCGACGTTGAATCAAAATTATCAGGCCAATGTCTGTCGCCCCCTCCATGAAGTCGACTACTTTCCCAAACGGTGGGGATTGTCGACGACGAACAATTTCGTGATCGCGCAGATGGCGTTCGCGAACCCGTCGCAAACGACGACCGACTCCTTGCCGCCGAATCAAGCCGTTCGAGCCGATGTCGTTGTTCGAGTCCATCAATCAGCGCTCAACAACACCGCGTCGCTCCTCATGAGCGGCCGAACGCTCAAGAGCGACAACGTGGACAACCAAATGCTGGATCGGCTCAAAAAATGGGTCAAAATCGACGATCAGGCGTCGAAAGAAAATGATGAAAAAATCACGCCGACCTTGGCGCAGGACCATCCGATCTCGGTCTCTTTCGAGGACAACAAGATCAAACTGGTTTGCCGTATCGCGAATTTCAATTTGGAAGACGGTCCCGCCAGAAAACTACAGTCGGACATCATCTTCCTTTACGAAATCGAAAACGGTCACGAAATCGACGCTTACGGTCGAAGTTATCCGACGGTGGCGTTCGTTCAAGCGGACAAACCGCGAGCGGTCTCGCCGGGGAGGAAAACACTTTCAACGCGTGATCTGCCGGTGCAACGGCGTGTGATGACCCGACTCGAAGAAACCGTGCAAAAACGTATCCAACTCCTTCCCGCCGATCCCGCCGGACGTTGGGAAGGAACCGGTAAACTGGTTCCCGTCTACGCGGCCGCCGAAAACGGTTGGTTGACCCTTGCGTGGAACTGGGTTCGGTACGTCCGGTAACGGTCGACACAGGTTTGGAAGCGTCGCCACGGAACGTGGTCCATCATCTGTGCGGCGGCGAATTTTCCTTGGTTCATTGTAAGGGTTCCAGGTTCCGCATTGGTTGCCGTCGGACGTGGAGTCCGTAAGATGGTCAGCGGGCAACTCTCGGCTGCCGGCGGTCAGGCAGAAGATCGCCGATCGCGATCAACCGCAGAATCCGCTCCGCCGCGTTGTTGCCGATCGACAATCGACCATCCGTACAGTAAACTCGCAACACCGACTCCTGATTCAACGCGTACCGGATCGCCTTGCCCAACACGTCCGTCGGCAGGTCGTATTTCGTAACGCGTTCACGGCACCAATCGAAGATCGTGTTCAACATCGGGAACAAGCCGTCCAGGCGTTTGGAGCTTCCGCTCCGTTACGATAACCCGCTTCTGTTGGACGCTGGCAATTGAGAGCGGTAGCCGACCAACGGGAGGCAGTGGTGACGAGGCCGAAGGCAGCCGCGATGGAACGGCACGTTCCCCGTCCGTCGTGATGCCGTGCAGAATCAAATTCCGTTTCAACAAAATCCGATGGAACGAACGCAGCAACTCATGAATGTCTCCGGCGTTCGGATCGTTCGGCAGGACGCGATCAAGCAGCCGCTTGTACGTGCGATTATCGACAAGCGACAGAAGGCTACAGTCGCGAAAAACGTCAGTTATTCATGGAGTAAATACTGCGGCTCTAGAAAAATAGACAAAAGCTCATGAAGAGCCTTGACACGCTTCAGGTCGTCAAGACTATTTACGTCCAGCAATTTCTCAGTCGATTGGATGTAATAACCACGATCTTCCATTGGGATTATCTTCGCCCATTCTGGCAACGAGGGGATGTCATGTATTCTGTTGGATATATAGGTCAACCAACCAATGTGGGTCAATGTGTCATTCAAGGCATCGCGAAGCAGATTCGGGGCAAGAAAACCTCGTCGCGGATTCCAACAGCGCACGACAAGATCGAAAACCTTGGTGTACATCTCTTCATTGACGATGTCCTCGTTCCCCTCAAATGCTGGAGGAAATTGGATGCGAACATCATTGCTCCTTCCCGGGGCAGCTCCACAATTGATATTGATGGTAATAAGCCGTATAAACGTGGATTTACCTTTGGCATTGTCATTGGAAAAGATGATACTGCTTCCTTGCGCTTCTGCAACACTGTCGATAAGGTGTTGATCTCGACCAGCAACGACAGTGCGCTTCAGTTCGTCCAATGTCGGGATTTCATAAAGTGGCTTCATCGCCGTCTTGAATGAAGTGGAGTTAAAGAATGGAAACCAATTCGGAAACAAATCGGCGATTCCCCGAAGAAACTCGTCCGTTTTTCGTGCACATTCGTCCAGGGAATCATATAGATGCCATGTTGCGGAAACACAATATCCTTTATTGTGCCAAAGGCCATCACATTCATTTTTTGCCATGATTTCTTTTGTTTGTTAAGGTGACGTGCCCCAGCGAAAACGGACAGAGAAAAAGTCAACAGCAAGGTGCTGCGGACTCGATGGTAGGTTTTCAAGGCATGAAGAACAGAGAAGTTTTGGAAAAGGGACCTGCCTGATTCGAAGCGAAGCAGACAGGCTTCTCCGTTCGTCCGGCTATTCCTCGGCAGGTTGCTCCTCAGCAGAGCCTGCTTCCGCTTCGCCGGACAAGACCATTTTACGTTACCGTGAAACGACCGTCAATTCCATCTCGCGATCAAAGTATTCCGACTCGAAACCGTTCGGCGTTTTGTAACCCAATGCCTGATGCACACGCTCCGAATTATCAAACATCTCAATGTAATCGATGATCGACAGCTTTGCTTTCTCTCTCGTCGCATAAATTCCGTGCGGATATGTCCACTCCGTTTTCAACTTGCCGAACCAGCTCTCGCAGGGAGCGTTGTCCCAACAATTCCCCTTCCGGCTGTTGCTCCGGCCGACCTCGGCGACCTCCAACGCCTCACGGAATATTTCGGACGAAAATTGCACGTCCCGGTCGCTGTGAAGTCAAATCTCGCCGACGATCTTCCGGCCTCGCATCAAGGCCGTTCGCAAGGCCGAGACGACCAGTTCCCTTCGACTTCGATGTCACTGTACTTTCCAAGTTTAGCCGCCGGTTTTAGCCGTTTTTTTCATGATGTCGATGATTTCTCGCGGCAAGGACTTCGAATCCAGAGCCGCGTTAAATTCGTTCGCCAAAATGCCATGACACAAGAAGTTACGACGATCCTGATGCGACGGACGCCGATCCGCGTCGTCCCACGGGCGACTCCGACGATCCACCAACTCCTCCGCACTCCGATCCCAAGTCGACGGCTCCGTCATATCGTACGACAACATGTTCATCGCCGAAATGCCGATCCGCAACATCGACCACGGATCGGTCATGACGGAATTCATCGCGGCGGTTTTAGTGAACAAATATTGCGATCATCTGCCGATTCATCGACAAGTCGGTCGGCTCTTGAAAAGTTCGAAAGTCGAGATCGCCGATTGAAGTCCGCCATCGTCGCCGTCAAGAAGATTCCGTACCGAT
>JAVBPI010000139.1:0-3804 GCA_031549705.1 Thermoguttaceae bacterium | reverse complement strand
TTCAATTCATAAAGCACCGGCCAATTCTTGCCGGTGATGAAAACCCGATCGGTCGCCGGATCGAAGGCGATGCCGTTCAGGACATTTCCTCCTTGTTCGAACGGCAATCCGCTGTGATGGCGGACAAACTCTTTCGGAATGAAATTCGTGAAATCGATCCAACCGATCACGTTGCCGTTTTTCGGGTCGATCCGCGCGATTTTCGGCGACTGCCAGACGTTCGCCCAAATTTCACCGCGAATGTATTCCAATTCGTTCAGGTTCGCAATGGGAACCGTCCGCTTGGTTTGCGGGTCGCGGAACGAAACGGAAATCTTCCCTGTCTGCTTGAACGTCTTCGGATGGAAAAACCGAATCGTCGGCGTGCCGTCGCTGAGAATCAAGGACGTTCCATCGTAAGTGAGCCCCCAACCTTCGCCGGAATAGCGGAATTGATTCTTCATTTCGAACGTATTCTTGTCGTAAACGAAACAAAACCCTTCCCGCCAGGTCAACTGATAAATTTCGTCGTCGATGATTTGCATTCCTTCGGCGAAGAACCGTTGCGGAAGCGAAACCTTCATGATCACGTTGCCGCTCTTCGGATCGACTTTGCGGAGCGTCGACTCGCCGTATTGCCCCGTGCTTTCGTAAAGGAATCCATTTTCGAAGCCGAGTCCCTGCGTGAACGCCTTCGAATCGTGCGCCAATGTCGCGATCGTCTCCAGCGTCAGCACGGCCGGCAACGGTTGGGACTCCTGCGAATAGCCGAAATTCGTTTTCATGAGAAGCAGCGCGGAGACGATCAGAAATAAAGTCAAACGGGACATCGTGTTGCGGACTTTTCAAAAAGCGCCGATCCGCCTTCCCCTCTCCCTCGGGAGAGGGCTAGGGTGAGGGGCGTTTGACGTTGAGAATGTATGAGGATTGAAAAACCAATTCGGCCGACAAATTTGATTTGGGAGCTGTTTTCTTTTGTTTCGAGCACAGAGCCCCTCACCCTTCCCCTCTCCCGGGGGTGAGAGGGTTAGGTAAAATTGCCTTTCGTGGTCAAATATCGTTTACGGTGGATCGTACCCGCCGGGGTTCCATGGATGGCAGCGGCAAATCCGCCAAATTCCTTTCAGCGTGCCCCGGATCGCGCCATATTTTCGAATCGCCTCGATCATGTAGGTGCTGCAAGTCGGTTCGAATCGGCAGACGTTCGGCAGAAACGGACTGATCCCCATTTTATAAATTCGGACGAGTCCGATCAACAGCAATCCGGGAATTTCCGTGATTCGTTTCAACCATTGCATGGGAGTATTCGGTCGAGGCTTTCCGGAAAAGTCGATGGAGCGTCCCCTCTCTCACCGGAAGAGAGGGCGGGAAGTTGCCCGACATACAGCGTGACGGTACCGAACGTCATCGGAACGCAACGGATCTCGGTGAGGCCGACATACTCCATCCGTTGCGTGAGCTGTTCGGCGTTGTCGAACTGGAGGACGCTTTCCGGGAGATAATTGTAAGCGTCATCCCGATTCTTCGCCAACCACTGCCCGACCCGCGGCAGCACCGATCGGAAATAAAATCGGTAAAGTCCGGAAAGAATCGGGAGCGTCGGCATCGAGAATTCCAGTACGGCGACGGCTCCCCCCGGTTTGCAGACACGAACCATTTCGGCAAGGCCGCGTTCCGTGTCGCCGACGTTCCGCAGACCGAACGCCACGCAAGCCGCCGCGAACGTTTCGTCGCCGAACGGAAGGTTCAACGCGTCGCCGACCGACAGTTCGATATCCGTGTTTTTCGTCTTTTTTTTGCCGATTTCGACCATTTCCGGCGAAAAGTCGACGCCGACGACTTTTCGGTTGCCGGATCGTTTCCGCAGCGCGAGCGCCAAATCGGCGGTTCCCGTGCAAACGTCGAGAATCGGCCCCTCAACAGCCGTTGCCTCCAGAAGTTGCTTCGCTGTCCGCCGCCGCCAGGAAACGTCGATCCCGAGCGACAGGAAATGGTTCAGGAAGTCGTACCACGGTGCAATGGTATCGAACATCCGACGAATCTTTTCCGGCGACTTGTCCACTATCCGAGACGACATTTTGCGAGTATATTGTTGGAGATGAGTACAATTGATCATTCGATCCGATCCGTCATCCCCGCGCAGGCGGGGACTTGGACGAAAGGCGTTGTTGACTGTTTGCATCCGTCAATAACGTGTGCAAGAACTCATTGAAATCCAATCTCTGGGTCCCCGCCTGCGCGGGGATGACGAACTGTAATCCTCCGCATTTTTCATGGAAACGCTTTTTACCAGCCGAATCTTCAAGGTCGTCAAGAAGATCGTGACCGGCCGCAGCGGCAATCAGCTTGAACGGCATGTGATCGTGCATCCCGGCGCAGTGGTCGTGCTGCCGGTCCTCGACGACGGTCGGATCGTGCTGATCAAACAATATCGGGTCTCGATCGACGGTCCGCTCATCGAACTCCCCGCCGGAACACTGGAGCCGAACGAGGAGCCGCTGAAAACAGCCCGCCGCGAACTGATCGAGGAGACCGGTTACGCCGCCGGCGCAATGCGACCGATCCTGACATTTTACTCGTCGCCGGGGATCATGAAAGAGGAGATGCACCTCTTTTTGGGAACCCAGCTCGTCGCCGGACCGACCGACATGGAAGACGGCGAACAAATCGAAACGCTCCTCGTCGATTTCGACCAATCGCTCAAAATGATCAACAACGGCGAAATCAAAGACGGCAAAACGATCCTCGCCCTCTACTGGTGGAACGCGAATCGCCCCACGTGTTAGTGCGTCGGCCTCCGATGCGCTTCCCCGTTCAACAATTAACGCAACTTCAGCGCGTCGGAGGCCGACGCGGCTAACGGAACATCGTTTTATGGGTTTTTTCGGCGATCTCAAGATCATTTATCACATGGCGGTCCGACCGATTCGCGGCAAGAGCCACGCGGAACGAATGGACAATTTCTACAGTGGTCAAGCAAAGGACTACGACGATTTTCGTCGCCGTCTGCTCCGGGGGCGTGAGGATCTTTGGGACGAACTGATCCGCGAACAGGACCCGACCGACACCGTTTGGATGGACATGGGGGGCGGAACCGGTTCGAACTTGCATTTCTTCGGCGACGCGATCGACAAGGTTTCCAAGGTTTACGTCGTCGACTTGGCCGGTTCGTTGTTGGAGGTCGCCGACAAGCGGATTCACGACAGCGGTTGGAAGCATGTCGAAACGGCGGAAGCGGACGCAACGACGTTCGTGCCGAAAGAAGGCTCCGTCGACGTGATCACGTTCTCGTATTCGTTGACGATGAGTCCCGATTGGTTCGCGGCCATGGACCACGCCTGGAACGTGCTGAAACCGGGCGGTCGGATCGGCGTGGTCGATTTCTACGTTTCGCGGAAATTTCCGGCTCCGGACCACACCAGGCATAGTTGGGCGAAGCGGACGTTTTGGCCGAACTGGTTCGCCTGCGACAACGTGTTTCCCTCAGCGGACCATGTTCCGTATTTGCAGCGGAAGTTCGAAACGGTCTTCTTCGAAGAGCGCATGACGCGAATTCCGTGGTTCCCGAACCCGTGCTTCAAGATGCCGTACTACCTCTTCGTCGGACGGAAGAAACAGTGAGGCGAGGTACATTCATTCGTCATCCCCGCGCAGGCGGGGACCTAGACGATAGACGTTGTCGACCGTTTGCATCCATCATTTCCCGAGCATTCATTTTCCATCGATAACGTGTGCAAAAGTGCAATAATGCTTGCTCTCTAGGTCCCCGCCTGCGCGGGGATGACGGTACTGTATCTCTTTGAAACAATGTTTTTCCCTATCCGT
>JAVBPI010000035.1:0-37901 GCA_031549705.1 Thermoguttaceae bacterium | reverse complement strand
CGAAGTCAAGGAATCGCTTGCCAACGTGAAGGCGTTCAAGGAACCGCTCGGTTATGTAAAACAATCCGCGCAAAAGATTCCGGTGGTTGCGGAGTACGACGTCGTCGTGGTCGGCGGCGGAACGACCGGCGCCCCGGCGGGAATTGCTTCCGCACGGCAGGGAGCGAAAACGCTCGTCCTCGAATATCTGCACGATCTCGGCGGACTCGGAACGGCCGGCGCGATCTCGATCTATTATTGGGGGAACGTCGTCGGTTTCACCAAGGAAGTCGAAGACGGTAAAAAATCGTGGATCATCGAACAACGGACGAATTGGTGGAGGTCCAAACTCGCCGAAGCCGGCGCCGACGTCTGGTACGGCGTGTTAGGCACCGGAGCCATCGTCGACCCGAGCCCCGCCGAAGGTTTTAGCCGCGAAGCGCGGGTCAAAGGGGTGATTATCGCAACACCCAACGGTCCGAAAGCCGTTTTGGCAAAAGTCGTGGTCGACGCAACCGGCAACGGCGACATCGCCGAAGCCGCCGGAGCGAAAATGCAGTACGTCGACGGCACCGAAATCGCCGTCCAGGGACACGGGCTGCCGCCGCGCAATCTCGGGTCATCGTACACCAACACGGATTATATGTACGTCGACGAAACCGACATGGAAGACGTCACGCACCTCTTTGTGTACGGTAAGGAAAAGTTCCCGAAAGCGTTCGACTTCGGCAAGATCATCGACTCACGTGAACGCAAACGGGTCGTCGGCGATTTCTCGTTCACCGCGCTTGATCAGGTGAACAAGCGAACGTATCCCGATACGATCTGCCGCACGCGGAGCAACTTCGACACGCACGGGTACACGGTCGATCCGTACATGGAAATCGAGCACTTGCATCACGACGGACATTTTTGTGACATTCCGATGCGGAGCTGTTTGGCGAAAGGACTCGAAGGAATTTTCGTCGGCGGTTTGGCGACGAGTTGTCATCGGGATGCGATCCCGATCATCCGCATGCAGCCCGACTTGCAGAATCAGGGGTACGCCCTCGGTTGCCTTGCGGCGAAAGCGGCGAAGGACGGCGTGCCGTTACGGAAACTCGACATCAAGCCGATTCAGCAGCATTTGGTCGATATCGGCAACCTTCCGGAAACCGTGCTGACCGACAAAGACAACTTCGCCGACACGGTCAAGAATCTTCCCGATGCGATCAAGACGCTTCCCGACAACGGCAAGGGCGCCTCGCTCGTTCTCTGGCATCCGAAGGAATCGATTCCGCTGGTCAAGGAAGCGTACGAAAAAGCCGAAGCGCCGGACGCGAAATTGATGTACGCCATGACGCTCGCCGGGATGGGGGATCCGACCGGAGCGGATACGATCATCGCCGCGATCAAGGCCTTCGACCAATGGGACAAGGGTTGGAACTTCCGCGGCATGGGGCAGTTCGGTTGGGCGTCGAGTCCGCTGGACCGGTATATCATGATGCTCGGACGTACCAAGGATCCACGCGGTGCGGCGGTGATTGCGGAGAAGCTCAGGATTTTGAAGCCGGAGGACGACTTCTCGCATCATCGGGCTTGTGCGTTGGCGTTGGAATGGATCGGCGATAAATCCGTTGCGCCGGTCATCGCGGAGCACCTGAAAAAACCGGGGGTCGCGGGATATCACCATCACGATCTCGATACCGCACGGAAATGGGACAAGGCGGATCCGAAGGGAGGCACGGCGGAGAAAAGCCGTCGCGATTCGCTGATCGAAATCGGTTTCGCACGCGCCTTGTACCGGCTCGGCGACTGCGACGGACTCGGCAAGAAGATTCTGGACGATTACTCAAAGGATCTTCGCGGATATTACAGTCGGCACGCCAACGAAGTGCTGAAAAAGTAATTTTCGGTTGTGTGCTTGCGCTTTGGCCGCTGCGCGCCTGCGGCGGCTGAAACGCAAGCGGAGAGAAACCATTCAACTTAACCATTATCGACGATGAGCCATTCGACCGAAACGACTCGCGCTGTTCCGTGGTACGGCGAGATGACCACTTACCATTGGATCGCGTTCATTATCTGTTCGCTCGGCTGGGCGTTCGACTGCGCCGACCAGCATTTTTTCACTTGTGCCCGCGCCGAGGCGGTCGCCGATCTGATGACGCTTGATCCCTCGTCAAACCATGTGATCCATTACGGCACGTTGGCGACGTCGATCATGATCATCGGTTGGGCGACCGGCGGAATCGTGTTCGGAATCGTCGGCGACAAGTTCGGTCGTGTCAAGACAATGTTCTTCACGATCCTGATTTACAGCATTTTCACCGGATTGAGCGCCGCTTCCGTTTCGATCTGGGACTTCATGGTGTTGCGTTTCCTCGCCGGAATCGGGATCGGGGGGCAGTTCGCGGTCGGAACGTCGCTCCTCGCCGAATCGATGCCTGCCCGGGCAAGGCCGTATATTCTCGGGTTCATGCAATTGATTTCCGGATTGGGGAACGTCGGCGCCGCGCTGGTCGCCATGGGATTCGCCGAACTGGACGCCGTCGGGATGCTCCCGTTGGCGAATTGGCGTTGCCTGTTCCTGTTCGGTTCGCTCCCGGCGATTCTCTCCTATTTCGTTGCGAAATATCTTCGGGAACCGGATTCCTGGCTCGAATCGGTCAAGCACGGTCGTGAAAACGTCGGCTCCGTCAAAGAACTTTTCACGGAACCGACGCTTCGGAAACACGTTATCCTCGGGATGATTCTCGCGGCAACCGGCGTGATCGGTGCTTGGGGGAACGGCCTGTTCAGCATGGAACTCGCCGGAAAAGTCGTTGCGAAAATCGCGGCCGACACCCCGGAATATAAAAACGTGCAACAAACCGTCTTCGCCAAGCACGGATTGGAGCCGGACGCCGAACCCGCTCCGGAGATTCAAAAAGAAATCGACGACGCCCGAAAATCGATGATCGGAATTGCCGGCGCCCGATGGAGAGCGAGAAACCTGCTGATCTTCAATATCGGCGCGATGCTCGGGATGTACGGAATCACGCTCGGCTCGATTTTCTGGGGGCGCCGTCCGACGCTGACGATCTTCATGATCGGCTGCATGATCACGACGGCGGCGACATTTTTGTTCATGAATTCGGTCTTGACCCAACTGCTTCTCGTGCCGCCGATGGGCTTTTTCATGATGTCGATGTTCGGCGGTTACGCGATTTACTTTCCGGAACTTTTTCCGACACGATTGCGAAGCACGGGAATTTCGTTCTGCTACAACGTAGGGCGGTACATTGCGGCGGCGGGACCGCTCATGCTCGGCGGTCTGACGGCGGCGTTCGCCGGATTCGCGACCGAAGCCGATTCGACGATCCCGTTCCGTTACGCCGGAACCGCGATGGGATCCGTCTATTTGGTCGGCATCGTCGTCGTCTGGATGCTCCCGGAAACCAAAGGAAAACCGCTCCCGGAATAAATCGTTTTCCCGGGAGCGGCGACTGGTTGATCGGAATTTCCAACCTTTCCACGAAGGTGAGATTTCTCACCTTCGGTTCGTTCGACGTTATTTCACTTGGTACGAACGGTTTTTACCACGCCACGGGTTATCGGCATTCCTCGCGGTGATGCCGTCATGACGGGTGTGACGACTTGCGGCCGCACAACGACCTGCGGTTGCGGAACGAACTGCGGCTGCGGGTAGTACCGCGGTTGTTGCTGCTCCACGACATTTTGCACGACCGTCGTATTGTTGGTCCGAAAGGTGTTATAAGTCGAATAGTCGTTGTACTGGTTGGGATTGGCCCAATAATGCTGCGTTGTGGCGACATTGGGATCCGGTGTCGGAACATATTTTTTTTCGAATTTCGCCACTTTTCTTGCTTCCGTCAGCCGTTCCATCGTTTCGCGAACCGGCTTTCCGTATTCCGCTTCCACGAAATCCTTGATGAACTTTTGATCTTCCATCGAAAAATCTTCGAGCGCCATTTTACGTAGCTCGCCGCTTTTTTTCTCCAAAACGATCGTTTGGCCGTCTTCATTGGCCTTAAGGAACTTGGCGTTATCGATTCTTCCACGCCCGTCCGCCGAAAGCCAGAGGCGGTATCCATTTTCTTCGGCGGCCGTGCAGACCACGAAAGGAAGCAGGAAATAAAAGAGAATCGAAAGGCACACAAATTTTTTCATGGCGTTTTCTCCTGAAGGATAAGCGTAAAACACTCGGTTTTATCGTGTCGGAGATAAAAAATGACGGTGCGGCGTTTGGAGGAGACGTCGAGAAACTCAAAACACACCGCAACACAATGGCAAGTCGTGCCCCAAGCCCGTTGCCATTCATACAAACAGTCAAGAAAATTGTACCGTATTTTTACCGCTTGTACAAGCCTTTTGAAAAATTTTTGGGAAAATGGTCAGTCCGCTAACAAGTTTCGGTCCGTATCAGTCATTTCGACCGGAGGGAGAAATCTCACCTTTCCGGTTGAGTTTGTATTTCCTGCCTTTTCGTGAGGGGTGAGATTTCTCACTTCGCTTCGCTACGTTCGAAATGACAACCTTTTTTGAAAACTTGTTATCGGACTGCACGTACCCGTCTTCCAGAAGAATCCGTTTCGTCTCGGCACGCCATGAATCCCACTTCCGGAGATTTCTCCGGAAAAAGTTCCTTGCCGCAGTCGCGCAACGGGGATTTCGCGCACCCCGTCAATGCGGAATACGGACACGCCGACCCGGTCGCGGCTCGTCGATTTCCTCGAAATCGTCACCGTCGTCTTCGTCCTCTTCGGAATACCCGTCCTCGAAATTCACATCGTCATCGTCTTCGAATCCGTCTGATTCGTCGAATTCCGGCTCGATGTATTTCGGACGGAGCGGTTTGATCGGAACGTCTTTTTTGATCGCAACGGTCGAAGTGTCCTTGGCCCGTTTTCGTTTCCAGGCGCCGAGCGTCGTGATCACCTCGCGCGGTTTCGAGCCTTTGTACGGCCCGACGACGCCGTCTTCCGCCATGAAATCGATCATGCGCGCCGCACGGCTGTATCCAACGCCGAAACGACGTTGCAGCAACGATAATGAACCTCGTCCCTCCTGGATGATGAACTCGACCGCCTCGAAATAAACGTCGTCCCGTTGCACTTTTCCGCCGTCGTCGTCCGCCGCTTTCGAGCCGCGACCTTTGACCGGAGCCGATTCCTCGTTTTCGTCCGGATTCAATTCGACGAGTTCGTCGACGAAATCCGGCTCGTCGGTCCCGATGAGGTCGATAATCGATTCAATTTCGTCGTTCCCGATGAACGTCCCCTGCCCGCGCACCACATCGCTGGTTCCCGGTTGCAGGAACAACATGTCGCCGTGTCCGAGGAGCCGTTCAGCGCCGACACGGTCGAGAACGACGATACTGTCGGTCTTCGTCGCCACGCCGAACGCAATCCGCGCCGGAAGGTTCGACTTGATCAATCCCGTCACGACGTCGACGGTCGGCTTTTGCGTGGCGAGAACGAGATGGATCCCGACGGCACGACTTTTCTGCGCAAGCCGGATGATATGCGTTTCGGCGTCTTTCATCGTCATCATCAGGTCTCCCATCTCGTCGATAATCGTAACGATGTATGGGAGCTTCTTCGGAATTTGTGCCCAATCCTCGTCGGAAGCGTCGCGCATTTTCATCCGGCGCCGAAGATCTTGTTCCGAGAAGGCGTTGTACTCGCTCAGTTGGCGGACCCCGGCGGCGGCGAGGAGTTGATACCGTTCTTCCATTTTTTCGACCGCCCAACCGAGGATCGCTTCCGCTTTCCGCATATCCGTAACGACGGGGTGCATCAGGTGGGGGATCGTTCCGTAGGGGCTCAGTTCGACCATTTTCGGATCGATCATCAGCATCCGGACTTCTTCGGGGGAGCGGGTCATCAAAATCGACACGATAATCGAGTTGAGGCAGACGCTCTTCCCGGTCCCGGTGCGACCGGCGATCAGCAGATGCGGCAGTTTCGACAAGTCGATCACCATCGGCGTCCCGGAAACATCTTTGCCGAGAAAGATCGGAATGTTCATCTTGTCGGCGGCTTCGGGTTGAATTTCCATGACGTCACGGAGGCGAACCATTTGCCGTTTTTCGTTCGGCAATTCGACGCCGACGCTGTTCTTGCCGGGAATCGGCGCAACGACCCGAACACTCGGGACCTTCAGCGCAATTGCCAGATCGCCGTCGAGTTTTTGAACCCGGTTGAGCCGAAGTCCTTTCGCCAATTGGAGTTCGAACTGCGAGATCACCGGTCCGGTCTGGATGTCGACGACCTTGACTTGCACGTTGAAGTCGGCGAACGCCTTCTCGATCTCTTGCGATTGCCGCATCACGGTTTCTTCGAGATCTTCGTCTTCGACGCTCTCTCCCGGCTTCAAGAGTTCGACCGACGGCAACGCGTATTCCGGTTTGACGTATTCGACGGCGTCGGAAGACTCGTCTTCTTCGATGTTACGAAAATTCGGTTGCGGCCGTTCGAGCCGGACCGTTCGTCGCTGTTCCCGTTGCACACGGAGCCCGGACCATTCCGGCGTCGCGGCTTCGGCTTCGAGTTCCGTTCTCCGCGCCGGAGCGGCATGGACGGCGTTGACCGTTTCGGATGTCGTTGCGAAAGTCACCGATTCGCTTTCATTCCGTCCCGTTCCGGAACAGGTCAACCAGGAGAATAATCGGAACAGCAATCGGTCCGCGCAGAGCACGAGTCCGGCGACGACGAAACTCGCCAGAAAAATTCCGCAACCTGTTTCCGTCACGAATTTTTCTCCGAACCCGGCGACGAAATTTCCCAGCTCGCCTCCGGATCTGATTCCCGAAACGGTCGATTGTTTTCCGGAAAGACTGATTAATCCGCAAAATCCGACCAACACGAACAGGCAACCGCTCAGCCGGAGCGGTATTTGATCGGGGCGTCGGCCTCGCAACAGCCGCACCGACTCGGTCAGCAGGGGAATCAGCAGGAGAAGCGTCGCGGCACCGATTCCCCAAAAAAGAACTGTCGTGATGCGCAAGCCGATCGGTCCGCAGAGGTTGCGAAATTTTTCCGGCAACGTGAACGGCAAGCCGCCGTGTCCGTCGACCGGCGCAAAGCTCCCGACGGCGACCGCTAGGAAGACGAACGCCGCCAAGAGGAGCAAACCGGATATTCGACGACGAATCGTTTGCATGAACGGAACGGGGTAGGGGGGCCAATCGAGACAATCTCATTTCGTTAAGTCGTCCGCGGTCGGTTGTGTGTCGAAGAATAATTCGGGTTCCGTCAAGAGTCGCAAAACCGTCGGAAAAAGTCTCAACGTCGCAATCGGAACCGTCGATATATTCGGATGAGGGTCTTTCAAGGTAGGTTGCCGACCGCCGGGCGGCAACGTCCGGTACTCCGGACTCATTCAGGATTCGGGTGCGGCCTGAATTTTCAGAAATACGACGAATGCAGCCGCCCGGCGGTCGGCTGCCTACCTTCTCGAATTTTTATACAATTTCATGTTCGAAAGCATTCTCGACTGCATCGGCAACACGCCGTTGGTTCGCATCCGCAAACTGCACACGGACCCGAACGTCCGAATTTACGCCAAATTGGAAGGGTTCAATCCGACGGGGAGCATCAAGGACCGCATTGCGCTGAAAATGATTCGGCAGGCGGAGGAAGAAGGGAAACTGAAACCGGGCAAAACGATCATCGAGGCGACGTCCGGCAACACCGGCATCGGCTTGGCGATGATCGGCACAGTGCTCGGCTACGGCGTCGAAATCGTGATGAGCGAAGCGGTCTCCATCGAGCGGCAGAAAATGATCAAGGGGTTCGGCGGCAAGATCGTGCTCACGCCGGCGAAGGAAGGGACCGACGGCGCGATCCGCCAATGTCGTGAACTGGTCGCCGCGCATCCGAAGAAATATTTCAATCCGGACCAATTTTCGAACGTTTACAACAAGCTTGCCCATTATCACGCCACGTCGGCGGAAATTTGGAAGCAGACGAAAGGAAAAGTCACGCATTTCGTGTCGTCGCTCGGTACTTCCGGCACGCTCATGGGTGTCGGCATGGGATTGAAGGAACAGAATCCCGGCATCAAGATCATCGAAGCGCATCCGGTGAAGGGGCACTACATTCAGGGGCTCAAGAACATGCAGGAAGCGATCGTTCCGGAAATCTATGATGCGAAGCAGATCGACCACAGCGTGCTGGTCGAGTCCGAGGAAGCGTTCGAAATGTCGCGCCGCATCGTTCACGAAGAGGGAATTTTTATCGGCATGAGCAGCGGTGCCGCGATGATCGCCGCCCTTGCCATCGCCGGCGGGCTTCGCAAAGGACTCATCGTCGTTCTCTTCCCGGACCGCGGTGAAAAATATCTCAGCACGAATCTGTTCAAGGTTTAGGAACACTATTCCGTCGCAAAACTTCGTTCGTTGTCGATCCGCTTCCGGTTGACAAGGTTTCGGTTTCGCTCTAAAATACATGCCTTGGTTGAGTTTCTATTCTTCACGGCCTTCGGGCCCCAACCAAGGACGATCCCATGACGAAGTACATTTTCGTAACCGGCGGCGTCGTCAGCTCTCTCGGAAAAGGGTTGACCAGCGCGTCGATCGGTCTTCTTCTCGAGCATCGCGGTCTCACCATTCGGCTGCAAAAGCTCGATCCTTACATCAACGTCGATCCCGGCCTCCTTTCACCGGCCCAGCACGGCGAGGTTTATGTCCTCGATGACGGCAGCACGACGGACCTCGACCTCGGACATTACGAACGCTTCACGAATTCGAAGCTGACCTGGAACAGCAGTTGGACCTCCGGACAGCTTTATCAGCGTGTGTTCGAAAAGGAAAAACGAGGCGAATACCAAGGGGCGACGATCCAGGTGATTCCGCACATCACCAACGAGATCAAGCAATGTCTCTCGCGGCTCGGCGGGCCCGGCGTCGACGTCGTGATCACCGAAATCGGCGGAACGGTCGGCGACATCGAGAGCCTTCCTCATATGGAAGCGATCCGACAGTTTTCGTTGGAAGTCGGCAAGGAAAACTGCCTGTACATCCATTTGACGCTGGTTCCGTATCTCAAAGCGGCGAAAGAACTTAAGACAAAACCGACGCAGCACAGCGTCGGTCAACTCCGCCAGATCGGCATCCAGCCGGACATTCTGATTTGTCGCACCGAAGTTTCGATTTCGCGGGAAGAACGAGCCAAGATCGGACTCTTCTGCAACGTCCCAACCGATGCGGTGATCGAAGAAAAAGACAAGGACTTCTCGATTTACGAGGTTCCGATCAGCTTGATGGAAAACAAGCTCGACCAATTGATCGTCGACCGCCTGCAAATCACGAACGCCAAGACGTTGGATCTCGCCGATTGGTACGAACTGCTGCATCGGTTACGGAATCCGGAACACGAATTGACCGTTGCGGTCGTCGGCGAATTCGCGGAGACAAAAGACGCTTACAAATCGACTTACGAAGCGCTCGATCACGCCGGCGTGACGAACAAGGCACGCATCCGATTGCTGCGGATTCCGAGTCGAAACGTCGTCGACGCCGAAACGAAGCAGGAATTACTGGGAGCCGACGCCATCGTCGTCTCCGGCAGTTTCGGCGAGTCGGAAATTGACGGCAAGCTCGAAGCGGTTCGCATCGCTCGGGAAAACGGGATTCCGTTTTTCGGCATCGGTTTGGGGATGCAATGCGCCGTGATCGATTTCGCGCGCAACGTCCTGAAACTGGAGCGGGCGAACTCCACGGAATACGATAAGGACACGCCGTATCCGGTGATCTGCTTGCTCGACGAACACCGTTCCTTTACGCAACACGGCGGAACGCTCAAAATCGGGGCCGACACGACGGTTTTTCAAGCCGAAAGCCGTATCGCCAACGCCTACGGCGGCCAATTGGCGTCCGAACGATTCCGACATCGCTACGAGTTCAACAATCAATATCGGGACCAGTTTTTCCGAGGAGAACTGATCGTTACGGCGTCGAGTCCGGACGGACAACTCGTTCAAGCGATTGAACTTGCGAACCATCCGTGGTTCGTTGCGGTGCAGTTTCATCCGGAGTTCAAGTCGCAACCGACGAAATCACATCCGCTGTTCGCCGCGCTGATCGCCGCCGCGATCAAACGAAAAGAAACCGCAGCGGGATAAGGTAGGTTGCCGACCGCCGGGCGGCAACGTCCGGTACCCCGGACTCGAACTTAATGTCAGTGCGGAGTACCGCACGCAACCGCTCGGCGATCGGTCGCCTACCTTACTGTGCCCAACTCGGCGGCGACGGATCGGTCAGGCTGGTGAAGAGCGTGCCGAGCGCCGTGAAAACGTGTTCCTGAAAGCACCAGATTCCGGCGCTGATCGAGAGAAACATCACCAAATACATGATCGTCGTGTTGATCCCGAAGCCGACCGACATCAAGTTCAACTGCGGAAGCGTTTTGCTGAGGAGTCCCATCACGAGCATCGAAACGAGCACCGCGACCATGACGGGGGCGGCCATCCGAATCGCCAGGCCGAAGCTGACGGTCAAAATCGTAATGAGCGAATAGGCAATCGACGTGTGCATGTTGCCGTCGGCGAGCGGAATCGTCTCGAACGTGTCGAGCAACGACGTCATCAGGATCCGTAAGCCGCCGACCGCCGCGAACACGGCGATCGCCAGATAATGGAGCAATCGGGAAAGGAGCGGCGTCTGGTCTCCCGAGGTCGGATCGAAAATCTGCGAGGCGGTCAAACCGCCGAGTTGGCCGATCAATTCCCCGGCAAGCGACACGCCGGTGAAGAAAATGTTGATCCCCAATCCGAGCGCCAAGCCGATAATCAACTCGGCGGCGATCAGAATCGCAAAAGCAACCAGCGTTCGCGGTTCGCCGATGTCGACCGTCCATTGGGTCGGCATGACGAGCACCGCCAGCGAAAATGCGAGGAGCGCCCGAACCTGCACCGGTATTTCGGAGCCGCCGAACACCGGCGACATCATGACGATGCCGCTCACCCGTGTCAAAACAAGGGCGAAAACGAAAACCCGCGAGGTGTCGACGAGATGATACCAGTCCATGCCGGACGGTACCAAATCATCGGCGAAAAATCAAGACGAATTCGGCGGCGTTTACATCCGTTCGACGGTTTCGATGCCGAGCAGTTCGAGTCCTTTCTTGATCGTCCGCGCCGTTAGGTCGCAGAGGAGCAGTCGGCTCGTTCGAACGGCGGCGTCTTCCGCTTTCAGCACCGGACAGTTTTCGAAGAACGTCGAGTATCGGTTCGCCAGTTCGAAGAGGTACGCCGTCAACACATTCGGACGGTAATCCCGCAGCGCATGGCGAAGCGCGTCGTCGAACTTGAGCAGTTCGATCGCCAAGGCCCGTTCGGCGGGAGCGGACAGAATAATCGTTGCGCCGCTCTTCCGCAAGGCGTCGATGTCGATTTCGCCTTTGGAAAAGATGCTCCGAACCCGGGCGTAGGCGTACTGCATGTACGTCGCCGTGTTGCCGTTCATCGCGAGCATTTTGTCGTAACTGAAAACGTAATCGCTCTCCCGGTTCTGCGACAGGTCGGCGTAGGTCATCGCCCCGAGGCCGATTCGTCTCGCGGTTTCCCGTTGCTCCGCTTCGGAGAGTCCCGCCTTGTCGTTTTCCTTGACGACGGTCAAGGCCCGGGATTCCGCTTCGTCGAGCAGGCTTTCCAGGCCGACCGTGTCGCCGCTGCGGGTCTTGAACGGTTTCCCGTCTTCGCCGAGCACGGTGCCGAATTTAATGTGCGACAATTCGACGTTATCGTAACCGAGCAGTCTCGCCGTTGCGAAAAGATGCTCGAAATGGAGCGACTGCCGGAAGTCGGTCAAAATCAGGATCGCGTCCGGCTTGAATTCCTTCATCCGATATTCGACCGTTGCGATGTCCGTCGTTCCGTACAGAAACGCGCCGTCCTTCTTGCGGACGAGCATCGGGACCTCCTGGCCGTCGAAGAAAACGCAGACCGCGCCCTCGGATTCCCTCGCGATCCCTTTTTGTAACAGTTCGTCGACGACCCCTTGCAGCATCGGGTGATAAAAACTTTCGCCGAGGACGTAATCGAACGAAATATTGAGACGTTTATAGATCCGATCGATTTCGTCCGTGCAGTTCGGGAGGACTTCCTTCCAGAGCTTCAGGTTTTCGGCGTCCCCGGCGTGGAGCTTGGCGGTCTCGGCGAGCACGGCGTCGGCGATTTCCTTGTTCGGCTCGTCGACTTTCTGCCGCACGATCCGATAGACGCGGGATAATTCCTGCACGGGATTTTTTTCGTACGCCGCCCAATCGAGAAAATTTCTGTAGCCGTAAATGATCATCCCGAACTGCGTTCCCCAGTCACCGAGATGGTTGTCGGTAATCACTTCGTGCCCGGCGAAGCGGAGCATCTTCGCCAAGGCGTTCCCGATCACGGTTGACCGCAGATGTCCGACGTGCATCGGTTTGGCGACATTCGGACCGGAATAGTCGACGACGACCGTTTTCCGGTCGGCCGGTTCGACTTCAGGAACGCCGAGCCGATCTTCGTCGTCGAGGGATTTTCGCACGAGCTCGGCGAGGAATTCCTCCTTGAGCCGCAAATTGATGAACCCCGGCCCCGCGAGTTCCGGCGGTTGGCAGAGATCGTCGATGTCCAAGGCGTCGACGATCTGCTTGGCGACGTCGCGCGGCGGTTTCGACAATTTCTTGGCGAGCGGCATCGCCATGTTCGCCTGAAAGTCGCCGAACTTCGGGTCCTGGCTCGGCCGAATGAGTTCGAGAAGCGGCTGGACGTCGTCGACCAACCCGGTCAGGGCGGCCGCGAAACGAGATTGAAGGATTTCGAGAATCATGGAGAAGGAGATAAGAGTTAGGAGACAGGAGTTAGGAGACAGAAGAATAGAAGCGAGAAGATAGAGACACAGAAAATTCTTCTCTTCTAACTCCTAACTCCTGTCTCCTAACTCCTCCTCTCACACCTCGAACCGCAGGTCGACGAGCGACTGCAAGGAGGACGGAAGCGATTGTACGTTCTCTTTTTGAACCGTCAACAGGAAGGTCCGGCGAATTTGGTGGGTTTGGTGAAAACGGAGCAACCGTTCGAAGTCGGCTTGGGTTCGTTCGTCCGCCAAATCGAAATTCTCGACAATGAAGAGCGTCGGTCGCCCGAATTCCTCGTCCTCGATCAGCCGATCGCAAAGCCGCTGCCAAAGAATCGCCCGACGAATAAACGGCGACGCCGCCGTTTCGTCCTCGTTGCGGTAGGGAAGCTCGATCCGCAACGGGTCCCGAAAATGGACCGCCTCCAGTTCTTCGAGGCAGATCTCGGCGAAGCTCCGACCGTCGAACCGCTGCGGATTGAGCAAAATAAATTGCCCCCCGTTGAGTTCGAGCCGCTCCTTGGCGATTTCGAAAAGTTCGTTTTCCTTGCTGTAACTCTCGAATTCGCAGCCGTTGATCAACAGGAGTCCGAGCCGTTTACCCTGTTGGATGAGGAAATCGAGTTTGTTTCCCGCTTCGGCGCAGGTACGACTCACGCCGTTCCGTTCTGTTTGGATCATCATTATTATTTGCCCTCCTGGCCCAGCGCGGCTGGGTTTTTGACCGAGCTTCCGCTCGCCGTGTCAACCCGCAGGATGGTCGCTTCGCTCCCAATCCTGCCGGCGCAATCCTGGAAAATTTCGCAATTCTGCACGTTAGTGGAGCAGAACCGAGGAATAATACCAGAATTTTTAAAAATCACCAAGAGCAATTTTTTCGCCCCAATCACCATGCCCGGTGTGTCTTTACAACACCCATAAACATTATATACTGGTCAAAACGCCGTTTTATCGGTTTGGACGCATCAATCACCATCGAACAACGAAACATTAACATGGCCGCCACGATTTATTACGACAAAGACGCCGACCTTTCGAATCTCAAGGGCAAAAAGATCGCGATCCTCGGATACGGATCCCAAGGACACGCCCACGCCCAGAACCTCCGTGACAGCGGCTGCGACGTGATCATCGCCGAAATGCAGGGAACGGCGAACTACGAATTGGCCGTCAAGGACAAATTCCAGCCGATGTCGACCGAAGAAGCGGTTAAGCAAGCCGATTTGATCGTTTTGACGCTCCCCGATGAACTCCAAGGCGAAATCTTCCGCACGCAGATCCGTCCGAACCTGAAAAAGGGGGCGATCATCGTCGCGACCCACGGATTCAACGTCCATTACGGCCAATTCAACATGCCGGAAGGGGTCACGGCCCTCCTCATCGCCCCGAAAGGCCCCGGACACCTCGTTCGCAGTGAATTCGTGAAAGGCGGCGGCGTTCCGTGCCTGATCGCTCTCGGCGAAGGCGCCGGAGACAAGGAACGGGCGATCGGTCTCGCTTACGCCAAGGGAATCGGCGGAACTCGCGGCGGCGTCATCGAAACGACGTTCGCGGAAGAAACCGAAACCGACCTTTTCGGAGAACAAGTCGTTCTCTGCGGCGGCGTCAGCGAATTGGTCAAGAAGGGTTTCGAAGTTCTCGTCGAAGCCGGATATCAGCCCGAGATGGCGTACTTCGAATGCATGCACGAACTCAAGTTGATCGTCGACCTCTTCTATCAAGGCGGCCTCAACTACATGCGGTACAGCGTTTCGAATACTGCGGAATACGGCGACTACACCCGTGGTCCGCGGATCATCACGGACGAAACGAAGAAGGAAATGGTCAAGATTCTTAAAGAGATCCAGACCGGCGAATTCGCCCGCGATTGGCTCCTCGAAAACAAGGTCAACGCCCCGTCGTTCAAACGGACCCGTGCGATTCAACGGGAACACCAGCTCGAAGAAGTCGGCAAACGACTCCGCAAGCTGATGTCTTGGATTGACGCGAAAGAATACTAATATCGGTGACCGGGGAAACCGCTCACCTTCTCGATTTTAGTCTTTATGGCGTTTCCGCAACAACAGCGCCGGCCCGTCAGGCCGGCGCTGACGATCAACATTGGTGCGGGTTCTACCAGAATGTTTCATATCCGCTTGCGTTTTAGCCGCGAAGCGCGTCTTCGGCGATATTTTGCGCCATTTTCATTGTGATCCGTCTTTCAAGAGACTCCCACGACGAAAAATTTTTCTTCCATTTTTCGAGAAATCGAGTAAAATGGTAGGATTCACCACCTTTATTTTGCCTCACGCGGGGCACGGGGAGGATTGCATTTGTATTCTCCCCCCTTCCGTAGCACTGTGCCTCCGTGTGAGAAATCCCCTCACCCGCCATGGACAAATCCCGCCGCAAGCTCCGTTTCGAATCCCTCGAAAGCCGGGAAATGCTCTCCGTTTCGCCGCTGTCGATCCCTTTTGCGCCCGAAGCGGCGCTCAGTGTCCAGCTTTCCGGAAGCACGCTCCAAATCACCGGGAGCGACAAGACCGATTGGATCGAAGTCAAACAGGCCGGTTCACAGATTATCGTTTATTCGTACAGTTCGTACGGAGCGAACCAGACGACGCTCGGCACCTACGGCACGTCGCAGGTCACGGCAATCGCGTTCTGCGGCAACGCCGGGAACGACACGTTCAAAAATTGGACGTCGATCACGAGCACCATCGACGGCGGCGACGGTCATAATCTCCTCATGGGGGGAACCGGCACGAACATTTTCACCAACACCGGCATCGGCTCCAACTGTTTCGTCTGGCGAGGCAGTAACGACCGATGGGCCGCTGGGAGTTCGAACGACTCCGCCGGGAAGGATGACGCCTTGCTCCTGCTGTACGACCACGTTGCCGACGGTCGTAAGGAGACGAATTATTTCGGCGGCGAGGTTTACCGTAACTGGAAAGACTCCGAGGTCCAATTCGTCCTCGACACGGTCGATTCCGTTTACCAACGGCTCGGCAACTATCGGTATTTTCGCAACGAAAGATACGACGACCCGTCTTATTCGTACTCCTACCAGCAGGGGGCGATCAACTGTGCGGTCACCGACTCCGGGCTCGGTTTCGTCGCCGCGTTCAATACGGGAAATTCGATTGTTTTTAACGCCGGGAACCTCGCCAGAGAAGTCGTGATCCACGAGGTCGCCCACAATTGGAACAACACGGCCTCGAATCCGTTCTATGAACAGTTCCGTGACATTTCGTGGACGGATTACGGTTACACCCTGAAATCCGGCGCCTCCTCCTACGACTTTGCCCGTGATTACGGCAAGACGAACGCCAACGAAGATTGGGCCACCACGCTCGAACTCGTCCTCGCCGCCCCTCAGGACTTCCCGAACACGAGCGAGAAAGCGACGCTGAAAGTCAACCTCGCCCGGCAATTCCTCGCTTCCATCGGCGAGAACTCCGATCTCGTTTCGAATTCGATGGTCGTTACGACGGCCGACGACGTCGTCGATCCGAACGACGGCAAACTGTCGCTTCGGGAAGCACTCCTTTGGTCGAGCGTTTACGTCGACGGCGACCTTACGATCACGTTCGACGCCGCATTGAAGGGGAAGACGATCACGCTCAACGGCACGCCGCTGTCGAGTTATCGTAACATTACGATCGACGCCGCGGGGATGGACATCACGATCGACGCCGCCGGCAAGAGCGAGGTTTTCCGTAACGACCCGCCGACGGTGTTCTCCGGACTGGGCGGCGCCACGACGCTCATCGGCCTGACGCTGACCGGCGCCTCCGGCGCGACGGCCCTGAAATTTTCCTTCTTCTGGCCGAGCATCCTCGTCGACGTCACGATTGTCGGCAACACCGCGACGCGCGCCTTGTTGGAGGGAAAACTGGCGATTTACAATTCAACCATCGCAGGAAACACGGCTCCATTCATCGCCGGAGCCTACGGTCTGACGCTCGTTAATTCGCTCATCATCGGCAATAGCGGTCGGCCGATCCAGACCTCCGGCTCCCCCGGCGTAACAATCTACAACTCGACGATTGTCGGCAATGGAAATTCGATGCTCGTCGGTTACGACGTCGGTTCTTCCAAACTGGATGGTTATTTGACGATCAGTAATTCGATCATCGCCGACAACGGGACCGACAACATCACGGTCATCTCGACGGGAACGCTGCCGAAAATCTACAATTCGTTGATTTCCAAGCTGTACAACATTACGCCGATCACTTACCTGTACAATATCAGGAGCGATTCGATCTACACGACGACGGGAACCGCGATCGATCCGAAGTTCGTGAGTTACACCAAGGGAACCGACTGGAAAACGTGGGACTTGCGTCTCGCAGCGGACTCCCCCGCGATCGGCAAAGGGAAAGCGGCTCTCATTCCGGAGGGTGTGTTTACCGACTTCGACGGCAATTCCCGCACGACAAACGGTTCGCTCGACATGGGAGCGTTCCAATCGACATACGTCACCGGAACACTTCCCGCTCCCGGCAATTTCGGAACGACGGCGACCGTCTCGAATCTGAAAAACGACGGCGCAACAATTACATGGAATGCTCCAATCGGCTACGCCATTGATGGTGGAACCTATTCGATTTACCTCAAGAGCGACGACGCGTCGCAGCCGATCTGGAAGAAAACCGCTTCCGTGGCGACGCTCACCACCGCGCTGACGGGGCTCGCATCGGACTCGACTTACGATTACAAAATCACCGGCAAAATCGGCGGCGTCGAAGTTGTTCTCGCCGCCGGAACATTCACAACGGAACCGCGAATCGCCGCTCCGTCCGAACTGGCCGTAACGCCGAACACCGACGGCACGCTCAAACTTCAGTGGGCCGATAATTCGAATACGGAAACCGGTTTCGAACTCCAGCAATCGGCCGACGGCGTGACATGGAAAACCGTTCAAACATATGTCGCGAACACGACGACGGCGACGGTTGCGGCGATGCAAGGGACGACCTATTCGTTCCGGGTTCGGGCCAAAGCGACCAACGGCGATTCGGAATGGTCGTTTTCCGTACGTTTTACGACTCCGAAACCGTTTTCGGCGCCGTCATACGTTTACTTGTCGATGGAATACGGCTCGGTCTACATGTTCTGGGAACAAGTATCGGGGGCGGTCAACTATCGGGTCGAACGTTCTCTGACGGGTAACGGCGATTGGGAGACCGTCTATTCCGGCAGCACTTCCACATTCACCGATGAAACCGTCGAGAAGGGGACGGCGTATTATTATCGAGTCGTCGCCGTGAACAACGAGGGCGGGACTGGAACGAGTCAAATCAACTCGATCACGACGCCGCCGGAGAGTCTCGGTGTCCGTGTCTATCTATTGAGCGAAAAATCGGTCGCGGTCCAATGGGACGCCGCACCCGGCGCGACGTCGTATCTGCTCGAACGTTCAACCGACGGTGTGAAATGGGCGAAAGTCGCAACCGTGAAGGGGAAAACGGATTACATCGACAAATCGCTTAAGGCGGCTACGAAATACTATTACCGGATCGCGGCCCCCTACACGGATTACGAAATTCCGTCTGAACCGGTTTCCGTTACGACGCCGCTGAGTTCCGCACAGGTGCCGACGCTCAAGGTCGATGCGAAACTGGTCGGCGTTTCCAGCGTAACGGGATTAAAGCTCACCCCCTCGAAAACCGCTCCGACTGGATTGACATATTACGTCGAATACACGTCGAGCGTCGACGCCAAGGGGAAGCCGGTCTGGGAAAATTCCGTGATCGAAAAGGTTTCCGGAACGACACACGATATATGTACGTATTTAACGCCGAACAAAACGTATTTCGTCCGGACGGTCGCTATTGAAACGGATTACGCCGTCGAGACTCTTCCGGCATGGAGCGAATTTTCGAGCATTGCAATCGGCAAGGAAACGAAGATCAAAACGAAATCGCTTCCTGCCGCAACAATTTCGACCGTCGGCTTCACGTTGAATTCGAGTTACGAATTCGGCGTGTTGCTCCGAATCAAGACGCCGCAACAGAACGACAAAACGACCACACCGCTGTTGTCGTCGGGTTGTACCGTCCGTTACGAATTATTGATCGCCGACGCTTCGGCGAAAGTCGACAAAACAACAGGACTCCTGGCCGGCTCGCAAAGCCTTGGCGACACATCATTTACAAACGGCATGATTTCCGGCAAGCCGTGCGCGGATTCGTCCATGATTCCGTTCGGAGATCTTGCGTTGCTCGACAATTTGTCGGCACTGAAGACGATTCAATTCCAACTCGTCGTCAGCTATTACCTGCCGAACTCCGTCGTTCCGTTTGCGTCGGTTCCTACCAAGGTTATAAAATTATCGCTACCGAAATGGCTGACATAACTTATCGGCAAATCCGTTTCTCACGAAGTAAAATCGTCTCGCGGCTTTCCTTCGTGCCTTTACGGGAGAAATAATGATCAAATAAATTCGGGACCGCATGAAATATTTCATTCTGCTTGCATGCATACTATTCTGCAACACAATACTCGCCGCATTACCGACATCCTTTGAACCCGGTCGCCGCGATCCGGAAACAGACCGGATTATCGAAACGGGAAAAAACGTCCGTTGGGTCAAGTCGATTGGAACGCCGACTTACGCCCGGCCGGTGATCGCGGACGGCAAGGTGCTCATCGGGTCGCTCAACAACACCGTTTACGATCCGAACCGCTCCGGAAGCCGAAGCGTGCTCTATTGTTTTGACGAAAAGAACGGATCACTGATTTGGCAACTCCCGATGCCGAAGAATTACACGCTTCCGTATTTCGACTCTTTTTGTGTCGGAATTTCTTCGACCCCGCTCGTCGTCGGGAAAAGGGCATATCTCACCGCGAACAGCGGCGAAGTTCTCTGTCTCGACATGGACGGTTTGCGGAACGGCAACGATGGACCGTTTCAAGAGGAAGCGCAACTCTTTGCCTTCAAACGGGAAACGCCGACGCCGCTCGCCGAAACCGACGCCGATGTGATTTGGCTTTTCGACATGCACAAAACGTTCAAATGCAGGCCGCACGACACGAACAACACCGACATCATTCTTCACGACGGTTTGTTGTATGTCAAGACGGGAAATGCGCCGGACAACACCCATACCCATTTGCCGAACCCGGAAGCGCCGTCGCTCCTTATTCTCGACGGCGTAACCGGAAAGCCGCTCGCCCGGGACGATTTCGACATCGGTTGTGATATTTCGCACGGCCAATGGTGCAATCCGACACTCGTTCATCGCAACGCTAAATCGTACATTCTCTACGGCGGCGGCAACGGAACGGTTTATTGCACCGAAACGCCGAACCCGGAAAAACTTCGCAAACAAGCTTTATCGCACGGAAAAGAATACGACAATGACACGCTCCCCCGTTTGCCGATTTTCTGGAAATTCCGCGGCGATCCCCGAGCGCAACCGGGAAGCGCTGAAAAAGTTCCGCCGTTCGTGATGGGGATGGGAAGCCCGTCATACACCTGTTTGCCACCGCCGCTTTACGACGCAAAGACCGACTTGATCTTGACACTTTTCGGACACGATGCCTGGAACGGCGCTAAACCGTTCCGTAGTTGGTTCGGAGCGTTTCGGTTTTCGGACATTAAAGGAGACATCACGGAAACAGCGCTCGCCTGGGGAACGCCGAACATTGAAGGAGGAGCGGTTGCTCCACCGGCGCTCGACGGCGATCTCGTTTACTCCGCCGACCGCAAAGGAAATTTCACCTGTTACGAAATCGCAACCGGCAAAACGGTTTGGATGCTCTCGCTCCAAGGAGACATCTGGGCCGCCCCGCTTGTCGAAGACGGGAAGATTTACGTCGGCACCGACCGTCGGAATTTCTACACGCTCAGGGCAGGTCGAAAACCGGGAATTCTTGCGGAAATCCGGATGCCGGGCCGCATCTTCGCCCCCGCCGCCGCACACGACAAAACGCTCTACGTCGCCGGAGACGGTTTTTTGTACGCTGTCGAGGGGGACCGACAACTATTCGTACCGTAACGCATCGATCGGATCGAGTCGCGACGCTTTCCAGGCAGGATAGAAACCGAAGATCACGCCGACACCGACGCTGACGGCGACGGCGGCGATGATCATTTCCCACGATGCCTGCACGGGCCAGCGGGCGATGATCCGAACGAGTGTCGACACACCCCGCCCGAGCAAAATTCCGATCGCACCGCCCCCCAAGCATAGCACGACGGCTTCGACCAAAAACTGTCGCAAAATGTGGTAACTCCGCGCGCCGACTGCCATGCGGAGCCCGATCTCACGCGTTCTTTCCGTGACGGATACGAGCATGATGTTCATGATCCCGACACCGCCGACGACCAATGAAATCAGGGCGACGACGAGGAGCAGGCCGCTCATCAATTGCGTCGTCGACGACATCACTTTCATCAATTCGGCCATGGTGCGAATCTGGAAGTCTTCCTCCTCGCCGGGTTTGATCCGATGGCGGTCTTTCAGGAGCTCCTCGATTTGCGCAACGGCTTTCTCGACCTTCGTCTCGCTGACCGCCTTGGCGACGATATGATCGACGTTCGTGAACCGAACCGGTTGCGGCGTATCGCTTTGCTGCGTTGCCGTTCGCGAAAGGTAAAGCGAGGTCGCGCCGGGATAGAGCGAACTGAGCGTATTGACGGTCTCCGCCGTCGAGGATGAATCGCCGCTCGCGCTGGAGCTTTGGTTCGTATTGGTGAGCGTCGTGCCGCTGACACGGTATTTCACCGTGGTCCAAGGGGCGAGGATGATGTTGTCCTGGTCCATCCCCATCATGTTCGCGCCTTTGCGGTCGAGCACGCCGACGATGCGGAACGAAACGTTATTGATACGAATATCCTTGCCGATCGGCGGCTTGCCGGAGAACACGTCCCGTTTGATCGTGTTACCGACGACACAGACTTTATTACTGTTGCGCACATCACGTTCGGTGAACATCTCCCCGGCGGCGATTTTCCATTCTCCGACATCGACGTACTGAGGGGTCGTTCCGTAAATATTGTCCGGAATCCAGTTCTTGTTACCGTAAACAATTTGAGATCTCGCCCGCACCAACGGGGCGACGTTCGCCACGGCCGGGCATTGCTTGAGAATCTCCTCGGCGTCCTGCGGCGTCAACGTCAGCGCGGAGCCGACCCCTTTGTTGACGCCGCCGGTGTTCGTCGAACCGGAAAAAATCATGATCGAGTTCGCGCCCATGCCGGCGATGCTTTTTTGTAACATCGCTTTCGAGCCTTGGCCGATCTCCGTCATCGCAATCACCGCCGCCACCGCGATGATCACGCCGAGCGCCGAAAGCGTCGATCGCAACTTGTTGCGTCGCAACGCTCTTAAGGCGGTTCGAAATGTCACGGGAAGAAGCGACGCCATGTATTTCGAGGCCGGAAGCGACGGCGGCTTCAATGCGGCCTGGAGCAACGCCGTGCTTTCCGTAACGGTCCGTTCGGTTTTTTCTTGCCCGGATTGCGGTTCGGTGAACTTCGCGGAATGATCATCGCTTTCAATCAATCCGTCGACGATCCGAATGGTCCGGTGAGCATACTTGGCCACGTCGGGGTCGTGCGTTACAAGGAGGACCGTAATTCCTTCGGCGTTGAGTTTTTGAAACATTTTCAAAATCTCGACGCTGGTGTGCGAATCGAGGTTTCCCGTCGGTTCATCGGCGAGGAGCAACGCCGGACTGTTGATCAGCGAACGGCTGATCGCGACCCGTTGCTGTTGGCCGCCGGACATCTGCGACGGCGTGTGATCGAGCCGCTCGCCGAGACCGACGATATTCAAGAGTCCTAACGCCTTGGCCCGGCTGTCCCGTTCGGAAGGACGATGCACCGAATAATCGAGCGGCATCACGACGTTCTGGATCGCGGTGGTACGGGCAAGGAGGTTGAAATTCTGAAACACAAATCCAAGCTTTTCCGTACGGACGAGCGCCCGTTCGTTCGGCGTGAGCTTGCTCATCTCCTGTCCGTCGAGCCAATACTCGCCGGAGCTGGGCCGATCGAGACAGCCGAGGATGTTCATGAGCGTGCTTTTTCCGGAGCCGGACGCACCCATGAGGGCGACCATCTCGCCGCGTTTGATCGTCAACGACACGCCGCGCAACACCGGGACGTCGACTTCACCGAGATGGTACGTTTTACAGATATTTTCGAGCCGGATGAGGTCCATGGGAAATTGTCGTTAACGTAAATACGACAACGCCGACGGTCCGGGCCGATGAACGCGAACTTCGTCAGCGGTCTTGGTGTAATTTTTTGATTCGTTCGACGATCGCGCTGTGCATTTGACTGACACGACTTTCGGAAAGTTCCAACGCCGCGCCGATTTCACGCATCGTCAACTCTTCGTAATAATAGAGGATCACGATCATTCGTTCGGTCTTGTTCAAGCCTTTCGTAAATGAACGAATCAGATCGATCTTCGCCAACCGCTCCGTCGGATCTTCACTGCGGCGGTCCGCCAGCACGTCAACTTCGCGAATATCTTTCGAACCGTCGTTTTCGCTCCATGTTTTGTCAAGGCTCGAAATGTTGACGCTGTGGGTTTCCGCGAAAAGTTGCCGAAGTTCAGGACCGGAAATTCCCAGGTAATCCGCGACTTCCTGGTCCGTCGGCTTGCGTCCCAATCGGGTTTCGAGTTGTTTATAAGTCTCATTCAGTTTGCTCGCCTTGGAGCGGACCATTCGGGGGACCCAATCCATGGAGCGAAGCTCGTCGACCATCGCACCTTGGATACGCGGCAGGCAGAACGCTTCGAAACGAACGCCCCGTGTCATGTCGTACGCCGCGATGGCGTCCATCAATCCGAAAGTTCCCGCGGAAATCAAGTCGTCGAGTTCGATTTCGTCGGGAAGTCGCGACCAGACACGCTCCGCACGGGCGCGGACGAGCGGCATGTATCGTTCAACGAGTCGATTACGGACATCATCCGTCTGGTTCGCTTTGTAAAGCGCCCAAAGTTGATCACCGTCGTCGTGTGCAAATGCATCAAGACGCTGCTGTCTCGTCGGTTCGGTTAAAAGAGGATTCTGTTCCATAATCGAGCTTTTTCCCCCAGCGCGGCTGGGTCGTCAACCGAGCTTCCGCTCGTTATACAAACCACAGGATGGTCGCTTCGGTCCGGTCCTGCCGGCGTAAATCATGAAAAAATTCACGATTTCCACGGTAAGTTGCGTGAAATATGTCCGTTTCGGGGGATTTCATCCCTTCGTCTTCAGACGAAAACGAATTATTTCCACTGCGAACATTTGAAATTCACGTTGTCGATTCAGAACAATATCGAATTTCCACGAACGTGGGAAGAACAGTTTTCGCAAAAAGTTGCTCTGTAGGGAAACTATCGGTCGTATCTCCCCTATTTTGCTAAACTATTGACCGGATTCTGGACCATTCGCCTCGGTGGACGCTGCCGTTGGTATCGATTCGGCCGCTTCGTGTCCCCGACGGATGATTTCCCGCAACAGCGTTTCCACGGAATCGGCAACGCAATACTCGGCAACCAGACCGGCAAAGAACCCGATTCCAATATAAATGAGAAACGTCCAACAGGCATTGGGAAGAATTTCGGCGGCCTCTTTTCCTTGGACGATTCCTAAGAGGACGGCCAAACACATCGCGGTTATCCCGACAAAAGCCGCAAACGGTCCTCCGAGACTATGTGTTTTTGCCCTTTTCTTCACCTCTCCCCTTTTATCCTTTTTGTCCAGCTCGTTCCGTTCCCGTTCGATCCAAAGGGCGAGAAGACGCGGATCGATGTTCGGCGGAATATCAAGCTTTTCCAGAAGCTCCTGAAACGAAACGGTTGAAATCCCTTCAGCGGATGAATTTCCCGTCGTTGGCGTCGTTTCCGGATGGGCAGGGGGGACGGTACTCATTGTTTTGAAAACCTTGGCGAACCTTCGTCATAGCGTCTATTGGATTTATCGGAAAATCGGATAAAATTGTTTATTCTGAAAAAATCGAATCTCCAGAAGACGCCATGCAAACGCCTGCTCGTCCCCGTGTAATCGACTTTGCCGAAATCAAAGGGGTTCCGTGTCCCTGCGGCACGGCGCGAAGAGCCTTCACCGACGATCCGACGTATCCGGGAACGGTCCATCGGACGGATATCGCGAAAACGGCGAAGCCGCACTACCACAAAACGCTGACGGAATTATATTACATTATTTCCTGCGAATCGGGAACTGAAATGCAGCTCGACGGTCGACGGATTTCGTTGCACGCCGAAATGCTCGTTCTCGTTCCGCCGAACACCGTCCACCGCGTGATCGGCACTGCCAAGGTATTGATCACCGTGTTCCCGAAATTCGATCCCGCCGACGAATTCGTCGTTCAATAACCGGCGACCAACCGCCGTCGATTTGTCGGACGACGCATCCGAATCAACCGAGCACCGGCAATCCGAGATAAACCATCCAGTGGTAAATCCACGGCTGCGACCACGGGTTCCACGGATAAACCACCGACACGACGGAAACCGCGAGGCAAATCAGGCAAAGCGCACGGCCGCTCTGGAACAGCGACAACCGATCGACGGCCGAAACCAGCGGCACGCTCCAAAGCGGAATGAACCAGAACATCCATCGCAGCCCCGACGACATTCCACCGTAGTTGCGATCGACCTGCGGCCGTGTCATGTAAAAGACGAACACGATGACACTGAGCGCAAGGATCATCAGCGCGATTTTTCGGTAACGGCTGTCGAAAACGCTGCATGTCCAGAGCCCGAGTCCGAAGAAACCGAGCAACCAAACCGGCGTCAGCGAGAACAGGCCGTGGTGTCCGACCGTCGTGTGCAATAAGTACGTCAGCCGCGATTCTTCCCCTTTGTCGACACCGACGCGGTTATCCCAATAACTCTGCAACTCACGCCCGCCGCGCATATAAGTGTAGCTGTACCATTCCTTCTTGGCGTAGGCGGGAACGAGTGTCTGGTGCGCGGCATAATTCGTTACAAAAAACGCCGCCGCAACAATCAACACGCCCGGAAGAAAACCGTAACAGATCGACTTCATCCTTTCCTCCGCTTGCGCTTTAGCCGCGCAGCGAGTCAATAGAAAGCCGAGAAACACGCAGAACGCCAGGGCCGGGAGTTCGCAAACGACGGCAAACGCGCTGAAAAATCCGGCAAGAAAGAAATAGCGCAACCGTTTCTCATCGTCGAAAAGAATGCGGACCGCGCAGTAAAACGAAACAGTTACGGAAAAGACGGCGGGAAGATGATTGTTGACCGTCACGGCGAACGTCGACATGAACGTCCCGAAACAGACGAACCCGACGGCGAAAATTCGTCCCCAATCGGTCGTACCGAACCGTTCGATCAGTCGGGCCAGCAGGATCCAAGTGATGACGAGCGGCAACACGTTGAAGAGAACGAGCAGCGAACGGACGATAAGGTAGGGTTCGTTCGCGAGGGATATCTGCTTCCCGCTCCCCCAATAAATCGCTCCATAGGGAATCGCCATCAGTGTCGGCAACAGCGGAGGTTTCGTCGAATAGAGATATTCGTGCTCTTTTCCCGGTTGGTCGGGCAAGTCGTGCTTGCACATGTCGATGGTGTCCCAACCCTTGAGCGTCTGCACGTTGTCGATCGCGTACCAGACATACCGCAAGGATTCGGAGCCGTCTTTATTTGTAACGGTACGGATCACGCGGAGGTCCGGTTCGACCAGTGCCCGGATCGTGCACCATCGGCTCCGATCGTTGGCACTGAGCATCGGACTTTCGAGCATTTCGCTTTGTTCGAGATGTCGTCGTGTCTTTTGTAATTCCGCGGCGATCGATTCCTCGTCGTCGGTTTGCAGGCGAAGGCGTTTTTCCTTTTCCGCGATTTTTTCTTCAAGTCCGCCGGTCAAGCGATATTCCTGTAACCTTTGCAAATCGTAACGGTCGATGGAGATGATCCGGCCGAGAATCAACGCGGCGGAAATCACGATCAGAAGCGTATAAATCTGTTGTCTCGGCATGGCTTTTATATATGTTGGGAATTGATCCTGCTATCCATGATGCTCAAACGGCGTTTTCGTCCATTTTCGGCGGCAAATGGCGGCGGTATTTTACCGGAACAACGATGGGCGAATGCAGAGATACGTTTTCGCTCGTCGCCTGTTCAATATCCATTATACCTTGAAGCAACAAGGAAATCTCCTCTTTTTCGTGGAAGACAATCACACTGTGCGTGCAAATCACCTCCCTGTCGATGTCACTATATTCTACTCCGACGGCGTCCGAAACGTAGAACCGGCCGATATTTTCACCGCCATGAAAAAGAGGTGGCCTGCTCAAGCAACGTGTGATTGCTTTCGAATGCTTCGACAACGGTCGACCGACGTAGCTTGTGAGATGGTTGATGTGATGCTCCAACATAGCGTAAAGGTACTCCCCAGAGGAGAGGAAATAAGATTTTCCGTCCGCTCCAAGAATCTTTTTTAGCCGCCAAGGAAATTCCGTCCCCCCGATTTCCATCCGTCCCTCATGGTTTCCCTGCTGAAACGAAAAGCTCAAATCGATCACCATACAGAAATCGAATTGGGACGATCGTCCCCAAGGGATGACGACGTTTTTTACCTCGGGATGATCGCAATCGACTTCGAATGAACCGCCCTGTCGCCAAAATTCGAAGTCGGCAAGAAACGCCGACCGGTCATCAAGACGCTCCATGGAGTACTTTTTCGAAGCGACTTGTTTTTCGACGATTCGCCCCAACCCACCACCAAACCAAGAATTCCTGCGAAACAGCATCCCGTCGTTATGCAACTCATCGACCAGAATTCCTAATATGTCTTCCGGATAGAGCTCATCAAAAAAGCAAACTTCGTCACCTTGCGGCAAAGGCAGTGATTCAAACACGCCTTGAAATTCGAGAAGCCACAGAGAAACATCAACATCGGCGTTTGGGGGAATGAAAATATCGGTTGGGCCAATGTTCTTCAGTGCGACACCGCTCGACGATTTCAATACCGACGATCTTGTTACAATGGGGTGGTATTCTTCCGATTTGGATTGACCAAAATACCTGTTGCTCCAGTGTTCGTAAAACCAATCCGGTTTTCGATAGATCGGTGCACTGAAACCTCCTTCACGGCTTTGGCGAAGGATTTCCGTAACTCCGGTTTCTGTCAGGACGAGTTCGCCGACGTCGTTACGAAAAAAGGTTCGATCTTTCCCGAAGCGGGATTCGTCGATCCAGAGGCCATCCGGGAACCTGAGCATGAACGATAGTCGATGCACGGCGTCCAAGCGACGAAATTTTTCTAATTCAATTATTGCGCTGGAAGAATTCATCGGCGAGTTATTTTCAGGGATTTTTCGGCATGATTTCAATCGCTAACGGAATCCCCGGTTCGAATGTCAACGGCTTGGCAAACGGCGTATTTTCGTTCCGTAAACCGATTTCTTCGAGCCGGGCATCGACACGACTTGTGACAGGTTGCTTGGAAACATTCACGAAGAGAAAAACCGCCGAAACCGTTTTACCGTTTTCGTCCGTTTTTTTCCACGAACCCGTGAACACGGCGTCCGCCGTGATATTCGTTTCACCGTGCCATTGCCAATCGGCGGTGACGGTTGGAATTTTGTCCGACAATTTCGGCGGCCGACACATTTCCCCTTTATAGAAATAGTCACGGTATTTGAACCGTGTTCGGACGATCTCCTTGAAAAACGGAAAACGGGCCGGATCGTCGACGATTCGCGGATCGAGCCAACCGATCTGCTCGCCATAGACTAATTGTTGCGCCGCTTTCATCCGATCGGCGAGGATCCGGCTCGCACCGCCGCCATGAGCCCTGCCGAACATCTGGACGGAACCGCCGTAGACCGCCGCGAACGCCGGCACCTGGTCCTGGTACTGGAAATGCCACGTCAGATATCCGTCGAACACGTTGACAAACGGTTCGGCATTGCATTCGGTCGTCAACATTTTTCCTTGCGGCATTTCGGCACGAATTTCCTCGAACATGTCCCAATACGCGCTGTTCCACCAGTTTCCTCCGCCGAGTGGATGGCCGTGCGACTTATCGAAACACAATTCCGGTTTCGCCGCCGCGACTTGATCGATGTAAACGCCGTGAACGTCGTTGTCGGTCAAAAGACGGAGCGTGATCTCTCTGACTTTGTCCTTCCAAAGCCGGCTCCCCGGGCACATGACGGCGAGTTCGACCTTGGAGCCGTCGGTTTCTTTGCTGCCGTAAGTTTCGACATAGGATTTACCGTCTTCTTTTTTCGTTGCGCCGGGGAGTGCGACCGATGTGAACTGGAAATCCTCCACTCCTTTGTCTCGCGTATCCCAAAGCCGGCCGTTGATATACGGCATGACGTAGCAGTCGCCGTTCTTCTGAATTTTTCCAACGGCTTCTTTGAATCCGTCTTTCGCCGGGAAGTAATGGGGATAATCGTTATCGAAAGGTATTTTGTGCCAGTTATACCAATGAACGCCGGTCGGAACGCCGAGAGCGTCGGTGAACTTGCGCATCGTTTCCGGCATTTTTTCCGGCGGATCGCCGCACTGCGCCCAAACGCAAAGTTCCTTCATCCATTGCGGCGTGTCGATCCTTCCGTCATGTCCGGTTTTTTTGCGAGGATACCATGCGGCTTTTTTTCGTACCCAATCACGGTAGATCGATGCGGCGTCGTACCAATCGCCGTGCAGCGCCTGCCAATCCCCTCGCACGGACCATGTTTGTACATCCCCCACTGGGAGCGGTTGTTCGAATCGAATCGTCAACGAATCGGCTGCCGGATTCGTCTCGATACGAATGTCTTTCACGGCACCGCCGGAACATGGTGAAGCGACGTACAGCCCCGTATTTTTTGTTTCATCATAGGCTGCCGTGTATTGCATCGAACACCAGCCGCTCGGATAGGTGCCGTGCCAACGAAATTCCTTGCCGACCGGGTTTGACGTTACAGCTCCTGAAGCGTGGGGATAAAACGCTTGCATCGCCGGTCCAAGATTTCGCAACGCTATTTGCGGGCAGGAAACCTTGCGAAACTCGTAACGACGATCGTTTCCTTCCACCCACCATGTCCAGGTAAAACCGTTTTTTCGTAACTGAAACGATCCGTCGCCGTAAACGAGGTAAAAGTTGACACGCATGTTTTCGGCGGCGGGCAACCGCTTGGAATCCGGTTCGAAAATGATTTGCAGGCTCGTTCCTTCGCTGGAGTCCCGGATGTCGACATTACTCCAACCGTCGTCGGAAGTCATCGAAAAACGCTTGCCGGTTTCTTTGTCGAGAACCTCGGCCGAGAAAATCGGCACGGATTCTCGTGCGGAAAGAAGCGTGTTCGTTTTCTTGTCGACCAGCGAGAGGAGACGCAATCCTTTGCCGTTATCCCGATCGTCCGATTTTTCGAGAATCATGCCAAGATCGTCGGTCTCGACGACGGTCCAGCTTTCCGGCCATTTGTCGACTCTGCGGAGTTTGTCGAGTTTCTTTTTGGACGATATCTTGCCGGATAAGAACAGATCGTTCAACGCGGCGGTCTTCCAGTCCTTGACGGGTTGTTCGAATTCGGGAATCACGACTCCGGCGTGCGGCATCGATTGGATCTTTTCGTACACCGCTTGCAGCGTCCTGGCAGGGTCCGGCGCGTTGCCGATCCAAAACCAGGTCGAACAGCGGTGGGTCTTGTCGTTCCACGGTTTCCAGGCGTCGTTGCCCCGAGGCAAAAGATAGGGACCGAAACTGTTCAGGCCGTCGTACATGATCGTGCCGGGTGCGATGGCGGCGATGGTGTTGCCCGAATTATCGAGGAACGCGGAGTACCGGCTAAATGTGCGAGATCGCTTCGAGCCGGTAAAGGTTTCGATCGTATCGTCGCCGATCCATTTTCCGAACGAACCGTCCGGGATATGCAGTTCGAAAAGATGTTTTTCCTTCCAGTCCAGGGCCGATTCCTGTTCGATTTTCGCGACAACGTAAACGAGTTCCTGTTTCGAAAAAGCGAACCACTGATACACGACTCGCGGTTTCGACGATGGCAACGTGCCGTCCGGTTTTCGGAATCCGGTCTCGATTCGGACAGCTTCGACAAACGGCGTCGTAACGATCGATTCGAGACGTGCGTCTTTGTTGTCCGCGATATTCCACGAACCCGTTTCCGGGTCGAACAGCCGGTCGAACCATCTTTGGTTTTCAAGCGTCTTGCCGTTTTTGAACGATATTTTAGTCGGCAGACCTCCTTGCTTCTTTTCCTCAAAAACGATCTCCGCCGACGTGGTTTTCAACACGAACTGCGGATTCAACGAACGGGACCTCCCGGCACCGTCGATAGGTTGGAGGCGAAGTCGGCATGGTTTTCCTCGCGGAATATCGTTCGGCAGTACGGCGACGAATGTTCCCCTCTGCCCGTCAACGGGACCGGGAACGAAAACGACGTCGATTTTTTTATCGCCGGCATAATAATCGTACATATCAATGCGTCCGTCGTCGAGCCAGTTTGCCGCCGGGGTCATGTCCATCGGACAGACGACGAACCCGTCTTCCGGAACCGAGGAAATTTCGACGAAAACATCCGCCCCGAGAAGCGTTTGTACGAAAACCATCGCAACACACAAGGTCGCCGGAAATAATATTCGTTGCATCATTCGTCAAAAGATGATAGGAGGAAGATATGCCAGAAGGAACGCCAAACCGGCGATCATCGCCGCAAGCACTCCGTAAGATAATATTGTTACGGTTAATTTCAACAGGAAAGAACGGTTACGACAAAGATTGAATTCGAACAGCCGCCATGCCGTGAACCAACAGGCCGTCCACGAGAAGACTCCGATCGCGCCGAGGCCGGACGGATTCAAGAGCGTCGCCATGATTACGCTCATAAACGACGGTGCGGGGGTGTGATACGGAAAGTTGCTTACAACGAAAAAGGTTCCGATCACTATCCAGAGCGACAAGACATTGATGCTAAAGATGATGACACGCTGAAACGTCGTCCGAATGGAAACATTCATGGAAACGGCCGCCGCCGCCAAAGGAATTCCGAAAAACCACGCCAGCGGGATTTGAACGATTACTGCATCCACGGGGACGATTTCGAAAACGTACAAATACGAAACGAAAAGTTCAAGCGTGCATGATACGGAAAGCGAGCCAAGTACGGCAGTCCGGAAAAAACCGATCCAAATCTCGCGGCGAGACATCGTCGAGAAGTAAAGCGGATCTTTTTTTGCGTGTACGAAATATCCGTGTCCTCCCAGGGCGACACTAATGAATAACGGTATGATCGTAAGAAAATTCACTTGCCGCGCAAGCATTTCCTTGAATGGGGCGGCCCATGTTTCGAAAGGGAAAAGGACCAACAGAAGCACTGCGCCCATTTGCATGTTGAACAAAACCCATGCCTGGCCGACGGCGTTTTTTTCACGACGCAGCACCAGGGCCGTGATCGGGTGCATCCGATCGTCGATCGAGTCGATCCATGCGATGAGTTTTTGCAACACGAATTTCTGGGAGAAAGTCGGGAGCGTAGCTCCCGGCCCGTGGAGGGAGGATTACTGCTTCAGGAGTTGCACGGCGTCGACGATGACGTTGCCTTTCGTTCCCGCGTTTGAAATGACGACCACGCCTACCTTGTCGAATGTATATTTACCGAGCGATAGAAACAATTTGTCGATCGGGGGTTCCTTTGTCTGGTCGACCTTGATCGTTTTCGTACCGTTTGCATGACGGACTTCAATCGGAACTTCTGTCGAACGGTTGCCGTCTGGAGCGTAGGAAACTCTGACATCGTATTCGCCGGTTTCCAATCCCGTAAACATAAACGTCGCGGTTTTTTCCCCTTTCCCTTCGTTGCCGTCGTGGAGATAATTTGCGCCGACGAACGGTTTACGTGTCGACGATTCGCCCCAATCCCCTTGGAACTCGCCGGCGACATCGTCCCGGACGATCCCGGGAAGCGTCCCGGCGGCAACACCGGCAACCGTCGTATCATTTTTCGGAACATAAACGAGTCGCTGGCCGTCGGCGAGGAGCCGTTCTTTCAGTTTCGGATAATCGATATCTTGTACGAATACATTGTCCTCGATCGCAAAGACCGCCGCCGTTGCCGCGCTTTGGCCGAGGATCATGAAGACCGGCTCCATCCGTACCGAGCCGAAAGCAATGTGCGAGGTACCGATGCAAACCGAAACAGTCAAATTCGTACACTCCGTCCTTTTCGGCAACAACGAGCCGAAGTCGATGCCGTAAGGACGTTTAGGAGTAACGCCGATGTCCCCCTCGTTTTGGACATAGCCTTCCGGCGTGATGTACCGGCGGACGTTGTGCGAATCCAAGGCGTACGATCCCATCCCGACGGGACGCGGCGGCGTCCGCTTGCCGAGGCAGTCGTTTTCCGTGGTGATGTATTCGCCGACAAGACGACGCGCTTCCCTAATGTACAGTTGGTGCGGCCAATGTCCGTTGTCAATGAATTCATCCTTCGCCAACCCCCATTCACTCATCTTGTTGCGAACGTCGTCGGGAACCCGCGGGTCGTTGGCGATGAAATAGTACCAACCCTGTTGATAGCGGACGTGATTGGCGATGATTTCGTTGCGGCGTTCGTAGGATGCCTCCGGATAATCGTAATTCTCGCCGATAAAATCCGCGCTGAAGGGGCCATGATTGTTCGTGTCGGTCTTCAGGTTCGGGATCATGTCGAACTTGTCGAAGGTTTCCCGCCAACCGTAGTTGAAAACGCGCAACATCAATTCGTAGTCGCTCGGATCATATCCTGCCGGCTTCGGGAATGGGAAGCGGTTCGCCGGGTTTTTCGTCAAACAGGTCCGAAAACAATAGGCCTGGACCCGTTTATCGGCTTCTCCACGGAGACCCGGCGGATCGGCCGAAACGTATTTCACCAAGCCGCTGGACGGATCGCCTGGTTTTTTGTACGGATCGACGGCCTCCGCTTTGAACCAATGACGGTGATGCAGAATGCCGACCTGGTTGCCGTTCCACGTTTCACCGTACTGGGAATTCGCCTCACGGCCGACATGGTAGGAAACCCCGGCGGCGGCAAGCAAGTCCCCTTCATAAGTCGCGTCGATGAACTGTTTTCCGTCAAATATCCTGCCGTCGAGCGTCGTGATCGACACGATTTTCGTTCCGGCTTTTTTGACTCCCTTTTCACGATCCAAAAGCGCATTGCGGACAACCGGAATTTTTGTTTCGGCAACCCATTCGTCGAAAACGGCCTCGGCGATGTGCGGCTCGAAAATCCACATCGTCTTCTCGTCGTGGAGCATCGCCTTGGTCCCCTGTCCCTCGTTGGCGTATTTGTCTTTCTTCTCCCAACGCCAGGCGTCGTCGTTTTGATATTTTTCGTACACACGACGATAAAATTCACGCGACAGGCCGCCGACGGACGACGTGTTGCCGGAATCGGTGTACCCGAGGCCGCCGCTGGAGAGACCGCCGAGGTGTTTGTCCGGCGAAACGATCACGACGGTTTTACCCATTTTCGTAACCTGAACGGCAGCCGTGACCGCCGAGGATGTTCCGCCGTAAATCACGACGTCGAACGATTCAGCCGCCACCGCGACGGCGAGCAGACAACAGAGGAGCGGAACGAGCCAATAGCGTTTCATGATGTATCTCCGGGGTTGATAATGAACCGTTTTTCGACGGGCCGCCTCTGAAGCATTCAACGGCGAACGGTTCCACGAGGAATGTTGATGTCGGCGTCGGTAAATGCTTCAGCGGTCGAACCAAGACGGCCGTGGTAAGCGTGACAAAGGGCGATCGCCAAGGCGTCGGCGACGTCGGGGGGCTCCGGATACGCATCAAGTCCGAGCTCCAATTTGACGGCGCGCTGGATCTGATCCTTCGGGGCGTGTCCGTTGCCGGTCAGGATTTTTTTAACCTTCGTCGCCGCATAAGAAACGACGTCGATCTCCGCTTGGGCCGCCGCCAGACAGATACCGCCGCGCGCGTGCCCCATCAGTATCGCCGTCGTCGGACGATCGTAATGCGTGTAAAGCTGCTCCATCGCCATGACGTTCGGATGGAAGGCGGCGATAATTTCCGTAACGCCGTCGTAAATTTCCCGCACCTTTTCCGCCAATTTCTTCGACCGACTTCGAACGATCCCCGCTTCGAGCAGGCCGACCTTTCCGGACGAAAAGTCGATCACGCCGTAACCGGTCGTGTTCAAGCCGGGGTCGATGCCGAGTATGATCATGGGTTGAGGATGGAGAATTGAGAAGACAGGCGACTGACCGCCGGGCAGTCGCCTGTGGTACTCGACATGTGAATCGTATTCAAGTCCGGAGTACCGGACGTTGCCGCCCGGCGGTCGGCAACCTACCTTCTCTCAACTCTCACCTTTATAAAGTTTCCGTTCGATGGCGGGGATGTAATTTGTCCAAGGGCTGCCGACGTTCGGGTCGTCGAGCATGTATTTGCGGAACTCGGCGAGCTTCGAGTCAAGCGAGTCGATATAATGCAGGGCGAGCGATTCGAGCGTCATCGGGAGTTTAGCGCTCTGGTTTTCGTAGGTTCCGTGATGCGAGATGAGCAAATGCTTCAAGAGCATCGCGGTCTTCGGGTTGAATTTCTCGCCGCTCAGTTTTTCCGCTTCCCTGATTTTATCGTGCAAAATTTCGATGCCGATCTGCGGATGTCCGAGGAGCTGCCCTTTGTCGGTATAGAGCGTTTCGTTCTCGAACGAAAGTTCCTGTGTCTTGCCGATATCGTGCAAAAACGCGCCGATCAGGAGCATGTCGCGGTTCAACACTTTTTCTCCGTATTGCGGGAAGATCCGCAAGGCGAGTTCCATCATCGTTACGGAATGTTCCAGCAGGCCGCCCGGGTAAGCGTGGTGCAACTTGACACCGGCGGGAGCCTTGCAGAATTTCGCCATGAAATCCTCGTCGATCAAAAAACTGTCGGCGAGGTACAAGAGGTCGCCGTCCGTCATGGAACGGAGCATCTCCTGGAGCCGGGATTTGAGTTTCGGAATATCGACGGCGTTAAATCGTACGAATTCATCCTCGGCGACGGTCGCGGCGTCGACTTTCGTCAACCGCTTGCCGATGAACTGGATCGCGCCCTGGAACCGCTGCGTCGTTCCCTCGGCCCGAATGTAATCGTTGTTGTCGAATTGATAGAACTGCTCCTCCGTGGCGTTCCAGAGGCGGCCGCCGACCATTCCGGTTTTGTCGGAAAGATTGAACTGCATGTACAGGGTGCCGTTCTTGTTCGGACGCAACTGCTTTTCGGTAATCTGGAACACTTCGTCGACCGGTTCGTTGTCGCGAAGCTGGTTGATGTATTTTCTCATGCGGGTGAATTGCGGAAATGAATCACCCCGCGCTGACGCTTGGGGCTGGTATTAAACGTGAATATTCGGACGGTTTTACTTCAATTCGTTCGAAAACGCTTTGGGCGACAGCGGTTCGCCGGTCGCTTGTTGCACGAATTCCGGCCAGGGATACAAGGCGCCGGGACGGAACACTTTTTCGATCAGCTCTTCGCCGAGGCCGGGGTCGTCGTTTTTGTTCAGCTCGCCGAGCGATTGCCGGAGTTGCGCCGCGAAGAGTTCGCCGAGCATATAATTGTGATAATAAACCGGCGCGATCACGAAATGCGGCTTCGAGGCCCAATCGGCGGCGCTGCGTCCTTGAGGCCGTTTGAGAAGTTGATACTTCTCGACCATGTCCCACCACAGCGTTTTCAGGTCGACATCGGCCCCCTCCTGAGATGTCAGCTCGTACAACGCCTTCTCGAAGTTGAGCATCACGAGCGTCCAGCGGCAGAAAATGAGCTGTTCACGGCGGCGTTGCTTCTTCAAGGCGTCGGCGACGGCGTTCGCTTTTTCCGGGGTAATTCCGGCGAACGTGATCATCCATTGCGGCGTCCGGGCTTTCGCGCCGAACATCATCGCGATTCCTTCCGTCGTGAAAATGTGGGCCGAGTCCCGCAAGTTGAACGGCAACGTCGGTTCGCAGCAGAACGAATAAACGCCGTGTCCTCCTTCGTGCAGGACGGTGTCCATCCATTCGTCGGTCGGTTTCACGTTGCACAAATTCCGGACGTCGCCGAGCGTGTCCATGTCGTTGCTGAAAGCGTGTTGATTTTTTCCTTCCCGTTCGAACATATCGCTCCTCTGGAGAACCTCGTCGTACGGCAAATGGACGTGTTCGAAATACTTCACGGCGATGTCGACGATTTCCTCTTTCGTCTTGTCTTTATAGAAATCGTTCGGGTCGACTTCCTTTGACGGCGGCGCCTGCTGGAAGAACGGATTATCGTAATGCCACGGCATCAACTTATCCGGCGTCGTGTTGAATTTTCGGGCGAGTTCGGCGTCGAGTTCCGATTTCATGTCGGCGAAGAGCGGCGCGGTGGTCTTCTCTAGTTCGTCGAAAATCGCGAGGAGTTCGGCGGGCTTGTAATCCTGAAAATGGACCTGCATCTCCCAATAATTGTTGAAGCCGAGCTTCTTCGCCGCTTCGTTGCGGACTTTCGCCAGCGCAATCACCTTGTCGCCGACCATCTCGCCGACCTGTTTGAGCGACTCCCAGATCTTTTGCCGTTTCGCGGAATCGGTTTCGTTTTCGAGCATTTCGAGCAACTCGTTGTTGCTGTACTTCTTGCCGTCGAGTTCGCCGCGTTGCGTCTGGAATATCTGTTCGATTTCCGACGACATGTCGAGCATTTTTTGTAACAGATCTTCCGGGAGTTGGTTCTGTTCGTAAGCAAGCTCCATCCGCTCGACGGCGCGGGCATCTATTTTGCCGAGGCCGGTCGCCGTTTTCCGCAACTCCTTGATCTTGGCGAAGACCTGCGGATCACTGTGAAACTTGGCAAAAGCAAGCTTCGCGGCGGCGGACTGCTTGAATGCTTCCTCCTTGCCGGTCGTCATCGCGTCCCATTCGGCATAGTTCGCCGTCTTGAAGAGGTTCAAGGCGTCCGCCTGGTAAAGGTCGAGGATCACTTTCAATTCGACGGCGGCGTCGTTCATGGGGGTCGGCTCCGGGGCTTCCGCGGCGGGGAGTTGGTGTAATGTTACGAAAAGACAAACGGTCAAGACGGCCGCCGTCGACACGATGCGTCGGGGAGATGGAAATTTCATGGGGTTTCGATGTTGTACGGTATGTCATTTCGAACGAAACGCAGTGGAGTG
>JAVBPI010000236.1:0-7440 GCA_031549705.1 Thermoguttaceae bacterium | reverse complement strand
CCCCCATCGCCAACGCCACCCGGAAGGCGGGCGCCGTCTTTAAGCGGTGGGTTTCAAGGCACTGTTCCCAAGGAATGTTTCTTCGGAGCGATTCGAGTTCCTGCGCCTGTCCCAGCGAGAGTTCGCAATGCGCCTGCGCGGCCTGAGCCATGAGCTCCGCGCGAAGGTCGAGCGGCACGGACGGGTGGTTCAGCAGGCGATAACCTTCGCCGATGAGGAAGTCGCCGACGTTCAGCGCGGCTGGAATTCCGATCGCTTCGTGCAATGCCGGTTTTCCGTAACGGGTTGCATCGGCGTCTTCGATGTCGTCATGAATCAGCGACGCCTTGTGAAAGCATTCCACCGCAAGGGCGATCGGTTCCAGAAATCCCGGCCAATCGTTGTTATCGGTCAAAGCGGCGAAACTCACGAAAGTAATCATCGGACGATAATGCTTTCCGTTACCGCAAAGGGCTTCAAAGACCTCTCGGGGAAAATCGTGCAAGTATTTCGTCGCCGCTTGGAGATACCGGGCGACGCCGGCAGGGGAAAACAGTTCGTCGAGCCGTTCGCGAATTCGGGCATAGGCAATGTCGCGAGAAAAGACGCTGCCGGGAATCGCCAACGCTTCTTCGAGCAGCGTGCGATCGAATTCGGTCTCCTTGCATCCGTCGCGGGTTAGCGGCACCGCGATGCCGGGAACGGCGAACCGCAACATCGCGGGAAACGCTTTCTCCAATGAATTCATGCACGACACGCCGATCACGGCTTGAATGTCGCCGTTCTCGACCCATTCGACGACACGCCCACTGGATTCGGCGACGAGTACCGGCATACCGAGTTTCTCGGCTTGTTCCGTCAGGTGGGGAATGTTGCAACCGTTACACTGTTCGCAGAGAAGTCCCAAGTCGTCGCGCGCGGCCTTGCAGGTCGATTGGTTCCGGAGGCAAAACGGCAACAACAACAACCGTTGATCCATCGGGATCATCGTGAACCATTTTTCCCACAGCGCGTTGTTCAGCATGACGAGCGCAAAGTCGTCGAATCCGCTGTCGGGAAGGTTTGCCGTTTCCAGGCAGTGCTCGGCGTGGGCCCGCAATTGCCGTAACGTTTGCGGCGGAACGAGTTTTTCCCGATCGACATACAGGCGCGCGGCGTCCCGGATCCGGAGTCGGACGACCGGATCTTGCGGAATGGTTTGCGATTGGTGGGGGCCTGTCATGGGATGCGAAAATTCCACGCGTCGGGGCCGACGCGACTAACGGTTATCCGTATGCGCCGAAACCGAATAAATATCTTTTTTTACCGAAACGATATGCCCACGATTTTTCCGGGATCTCCCGTCCCTTGATATCGTGGCAAACCAACGGTTCACGCGAGGAAAGCTCGCTCAAACCGTCCCGGCCGGACGAGTCCGAAGCTTGATGCTCCCGAAGAAAATCGGCAAGTTCCTGCGGGGATTCCATCAACACGCAATTCCGGCTTTTTTCCGCACAGAAAGAACGCAGGTCGCCCAGCAAGGGGTTCTTCTGCAACAGCTCTTCCAGGTTGGAGGCGTTTTCGTTCAGGTAATCTCCCGTGAACTGCAATATCGGACAAAATTCGACGCCGCCGCCCGGGGAAATGTGGTGCGATAATCCCATCGCTCCCGGACAAACGGCTCGTCCTTTTTCGTCCCAATAAGCATCGATGATCAGCAGCCGGGAACGGGACCGTTGTTCCACGATGAACCGGCGGAGCGCAACGATCTGTTCTTCATCCAACGCCGCGGAAACGTCCGGCTCGGAACCGCAGGGACGGTAAATATAGTACCAAATGTAATGAACCCCTTTTCGAACGAGAAAGTCGAGAAACTTCACGTCGACCAACTCGTCGAAGTTCCGCTTGTTGATGCTCGTTGCAACTCCGGTGAAGAGCCCCGCCTTGACCGAGGCTTCCAAGCCCGTCATGGTTCGGGAGAAGACGTCTTCGCGTCCCCGCCGGAGATGGGATTCTCGTTCCAAACCCTCGACGCTGACGACCGGCGTGACATTGCCGAGCTTCGCCAATCGGTACGCCGTCGCGGCATCCAACGTCGTTCCGTTCGTGAAAAGCTGGAAAAAGGCTTGCGGATTGTTTTCGAACAGCGTGAAAACATCCGGATGGAACAGCGGTTCGCCCCCCAGGATTCCGAAAAACCGCGAGCCGTACTTCGCCGCCGTGTCGACGATTCCCTGCATCTGTCGCAAGGAAAGTTGTTGAGGTCGGCTGGTTTGCTCGACCCAGCATCCCTTGCAGCGTAAGTTGCAGCGGTTCGTAATCGAAAGCATGAGGAACGCCGGAAAAAACGGTTCTTTCCGCTTGCGTCGACGTTCGAAAGCAGCGACCGCCTTGTTGCCGTTCCAAGCGAAACGGAGCAGTCGACGCTGTACTTTGAGCGTGCAGCCGGTCGCAATTCGAAGCAGGGCGAGAGGATTCATCAATCGTCCTCCTTGAACAGTCGAACGGTCTTCCGATGCCGCAACCGCTCGGCGAACGACTTTTTTGCTTCGGAGGAAGGGGCGACCGATTCCGTAAGGGAGCCGTTAACGAGCTCTTCCTCGGATTTCGGGAAAATGATCGCGTTTTTCGGGCAGATTCTTGCGCAAGCGGGACAATCGGTCTTACAGGCGTCCGGCCGGGTCACGCAAACCTTGTCCGGCTCCACCGAGTAAACGCCGAACATACAGAAATCGACGCATTTCTTGCACTGGACGCACCGATCGGCATCGATGACGGGAAACCAGGGAATCCAGTCGTCCGGCAACACCATATACGCCGGTTCCTCGACTTTCTTCGCCGGTGAGAGCGATAAAGCGGCAAGAATTTCTGCCGGAGAACTTGAACGGAAATCAATACATCGAACCGTTTCCTTGAACCCTAACAGCGAACGGACGGCGCGCGGCTGGCAGGCGAGAACGACGTCGGCGGCGGCGATTTCCGCAAGTTTTTCCGGTTCCTTGGCCGACGTAAAACAAAGATCGGGAACGATTTCGCAGTCGATTTCCGCCTCCTTTGCCGCCGAATAGACCGCCGCCAAGGTCGCTTGGGAAACACGACGATAAAATTGACAGGCACAAAGACGGATTATCATGGCGGAAGCTTCATTTTTTGAGAATCGATAAGATACGGTATCCTATCACGAAACGGGCGGTTTATCAAGAAGGTGATTTTCCCCGTCAACCGAGCAAATTTCGGAACGGCATCGGCGAATCCGGGTTTTGTCGCCATCGTCCCGGATTCGTCTTGAAGCCGCTCGAACAATGGCTTAGAATAGACGGAACGTCATCGTTTTTCATTGTTGTTCGTTTCGAATAAGGAACATTTTATGTCTTTGCTTTCCGAATCGCTTTCTTCCTGTGACGAGGCGGCCGTTCTGCAACAAATCCGCCAGATGCTCGATTCCCAGGTTTCCGCGACGGACATTGTCGCGGAGTGCAACGCCGGAATGACCGAACTCGGTGAACGCTTCGATCAAGGGGATGCGTTTATTCCGGACTTGATGTTTGCCGGAATGATTATGAAAAAAGCGATGGAATTGCTCCAGCCTCACTTGGAAAACGAGGGGACGGCTCATGCAAAGAAGCGGACTTTGGTGATCGGAACCGTGCAGAACGACATTCACGACATCGGCAAAGACATCACGGCCATGGTTTTCCGGAGCAACGGGTTCAATGTGATCGATCTCGGCGTCGACGTGAAGCCGGAGGCATTCGTTGCGTCGATCAAGGAGCACCATCCGGAATTTGTCGGAATGAGTCTGCTCCTGACAACGTGTTATCAATCGGTGATGAACACGGTGCAAGCGATTGCAACCGCCGGACTTCGGGATCAGGTCAAGATCTGCGTCGGCGGCGCCGCCGCGTCACCGCTCCTGGCCGAGAAAGCGAATTGTGATTTTTACGGTAAAACGGCGGTCGACACCGTTCGCTGGAGTTTGGCTCAAAACTGACTCATATGCCGTACTTCACGGGATGCATCGATTTCCATCGGATGCCTGGCGATGCGCTCGTCGGAAGTGAGACGGCAAAAACCTCCAGGACGATTGCAATGTTCAAAACAGGCTGTCATTTCGAGCGGAGCGAGAAATCTCACGAAACGGATTGGGCTTGAGTTTTCAGCCTTTCCGGTTGGGTGAGATTTCTCCCTTCGGTCGAAATGACGCCCTCTATTTTACCCTTTGCAATCGTCCTGGAAAACCTCTTGACATATTTCGTCAGAGGAAGGATAATTAAAACTTGAGTATTTTTGTCGATTATTTTTCTTGTTTCTCTGTGAGGTTTTGCTGTGAAAAAGTCTTTCTTTGGTTTCATGCAGCCCGATTTGCCGCTCGATGGCAATATGGGGGGGTGACGCAAGATTGTAGGTTTTACCTTGGTTGAACTTCTCGTGGTCATTGCGATCATCGGCGTATTGATCGCGCTCCTTTTGCCCGCCATTCAAGCGGCACGGGAGTCCGCAAGACGCATGTCTTGCACCAACAACTTGAAACAGTTGGTCCTCGCCGTCCATAATTATCACGACGTTCTCAGTGCCCTTCCGCCGGAATGGCCGGGAACACGAACTGCCATGGCATCGACGACCGACCAACCGCCAAACACCGACCGAAACCCCAGTTTTTACTACCGGTTGCTTCCTTACATCGAGTATTCGTCCCTGTTCAATCAGTTTGACCTTACCACCGTCATGACTGCTCAGACCAACTCGGCAGGGGCTCCTATCAATGTCGGTTTGGCGCAATCCAGCCTTGGCGCGAAACCGATCCCGGCGTTCACATGTCCGACGGCTGGCCCGGCGCCGATGGATCGACCGAGTGATCCTAATTGCCATGGATTCTACTATGCGCACTATTTCGGTGTTTCCGGTGGCTTGGCGGGAACCGGGGCGACTACTCCCATCATCGGAGAAGGAGACTTTGTGTCGATACCCCTCGCGGAAATTCATGCCGGTGCAACGAGCCCTGGAACCCCACCGATCACATATGGGATCACGGCGGACAACGGGGCGATCGTCTTTGGCAATCCGAAGGATATGGGGGCGTTGTCGGATGGAACCTCCAATACTTTCTGCATCGGCGAATTGTCTTGGCCGCAACTTTCGGGGAACGCCACCAATTCGATTTTCCGTCCTTGGCCGCGAGGTGGTTTTTACAACAGTGGAAGCATTTTACAGTTGACCGCAAAAACGATTCGAGATCAGGGGGATTACGCGCTCAATAGGTGCGTCAAAACACAGCCGACTCCGACGGGCAATCCGTGTAACACGATTTGGAATGTCGCGGCGCCGTTAAGCATGCATCCGGGAATCGTCCATTTCGCCATGGTGGACGGCTCCGTCACCGCCGTCGGCGACACGATCAATCCGACGGTTCTGCTGACATATGCCTGCGGTAACGACAATAAACCGCAATTGCCATTGAAATAATCTGCGGCGAAATGTCTCCCGACAAAGCAAAAGCGGAGCGAAACCACGACGTTTTGCTCCGCTTTTCGTTTTATTCGACGCCGTTTTCCGTCAACTTGAATCGAACGCCGACCACCGAGTGTTTGTTTTCGTCCGGCTTGTATTTGATGTACGTCAGCGCGACGATGGAGCCGTCCGGCAACAATTGGATCCCCGGATAACCGCAATCCATTTTGTTTTTGGCGTAACTGTGCAATAGCTTGACACGGAATTGCCCAGGTTTTCCCGCTTTGATATCGTCGTAGGTTCCCACCCAACCGACGAAGTCCCCTTTCGTCGGACTACCGAGTGCCTGGTCCCGAAAAACGACGACCAATCGACCGTCTTGGGTGTAAACGCCCCAATGTCGATCGCCGGTCAGCCCCCACGGGGTGTCGACCGGCGGGCTCCACGTTTCGGCGTTGTCTCCACTGAAGATCATCAAGCTCCGTCCTTTGTGGGTGTTTTCACGGAGCAGGCAGCAGATTTCCTTGCCGTCCGGCGATCGGAACGCAAACGGTTCGCACGGGTTTTTTCCTTCGACGGCGCAGATCATTCGTGGTGCGGACCACGTCAATCCGGCGTCCGCCGTTTCGGTTTGCATTATTTGAAGGACCCTCGCCCCTTTTTCGCCGTCCATGGGATTCCCTTCCTGATTGACGGCCCGATGGTAGAGGCCGACATATTTTCCGTCCTGTTTACCGGGATTCTTTTCCACGACGCTGCTGAACGTCATCACACAGGGGAATCCAAGCGGTTCGAGCTCCTTCCACGTCTTGCCGCCGTCCTCGCTGAGAATTCGCGGCATGAGGGGGCTTGCGGAGAAAACCCAAAGTCGTTCTGTTCCGTCGGCGGCGACCATCCGATAAATGCTTGGACAATTTTTGTGCGTCTTGAAACCGGGCGGAAGCGTATCGTCGAGGCGGATCCATGTTTGGCCTCCATCGTCGCTCCTTGCCATCGGACCGGCGGGACCGCCGTGATTGACAGACCAAACGACGAAAATCGTTTTTCCATTCGGCATGAGCAGGGAAGTCGGATGTCCTTGGTAAACGTCCTGCGTTCCCGCCGCGATCACCACTTGGCGGCTTTCGTCTTTGGAAATGTCGAGCAACGGCAGGTTCGGACGCTGTTCATCGGAGGAAGTCGCGTTCTGCCCGAACGAGATTGTTGCCGCCAAGACGAAAACGCAAACCGACGTCCAAAATGGAGATGTGTTCATGTCTATTCCCGGAAAATATTGACTATACTGTAACCCGGCATGAATTGGCCGTTTACCCATTTAGCCGGTAATCCGTGGCGTGATGGAGAGAATACGGTTCAAAACGCCCGGAAATCGACCAATGGGTATGGGATTGAGTATAACAAAGCGATATTTCTTCGAAACAGTTTATACGATCCTCCTCATCGAATCAAGCCGCGACAAGCCCTCTGCAGGAGAGCTGCGAGTTCGGAATTGCGAACAAGGGATGGGTTTTGAGCGTAGTAACGGAGTCGGCAGGATGCCGTTTCTCGCGTTTCCCACGAAAACAAGGAGGTTTGCCATGTCTGTCGTGTCGCTCAATACTCTCGCCGAAGCCGTTCAGGCCATTCCCGATTCCTCGCCCGGACTTCCGTCGCCGATTTCCAAACCGCCGTCGCCGAGTTTCTTCGAAATCTCCTCGCCGAGGACCACGACACGCTCGTCGCCGCCGTCGACCGCAAGGTCGCCAAACAGTTCCGCGACGCCAACGGCAACCCACTCCTGCTGCTCAATGTTTTCGCGCACGAATTGAAGGTCACGCTCGCCGATTACTCCGTTCGCGACGCGACCTGCCGTCGAGGAGTCTTTTTTGAAAATTTTTCCAAAATAATTCAATTTTTAATCAAACAGAAATCATACCGCCTAGGTTTTTTGATTTTTGTTGTCGGATTTCAAGGCAAATTTCCAGCTTTCGAACGCAGGAGAAGCGGCCCGAATCCCGAAATTTCCGGGTTCCGGGCCGTTTGCTCCATTACTTA
>JAVBPI010000016.1:0-2606 GCA_031549705.1 Thermoguttaceae bacterium | reverse complement strand
TCCCCCAATCGGCAAGGAGTTCCGGTTCCCGATAGAAACTTTGTTTGCGAAGATTGAACAGTTCGACGTTCGGCGAAATCAGTTGACGGCAATCCTTGTCCGAAGAAACGATCACGCAGCGTCCGCCGAGATCGGCGACCTTTTTCGCAACGGTTGCGAGAACGTCGTCCGCCTCGAAACCGGGCACACCGAGCGGCAGAACCCCCATTGCGTCGAGGAGTTCCCGCGTCGACTCGATTTGCGGCCGAAGGTCTTCGGGCATCTCGGAACGGTTCGCTTTGTATTTGTCGAATATTTCGTCCCGAAAAGTCGGTCCCGGCAGATCGAACGCGCAAAACAGATAATCCGGTTCGTGGTCGTCAAGGATTTTGAAAACGTCCTTGGCGATTCCGAACACGGCTCCGACCGGCTCTCCACCCGGACTGCTCATCGGCGGCAGCGCGTGAAATACCTGGTACAATAATCCGTAAGCGTCGAGAACGAAGATCGTTTTGCTTTTTAACATCGTCGAATATTATTGGCGCGCAATTTTGATTGTTTCCCCGATCGCCGTTACCGTCCCGGAAATCGAGGCGTGCACATCGGCTCCGAGCGCCGGTTTGCCGTCAGACACGGGACGGACGCCGACCGGCTGTCCAACTTGCACACGGTCGCCAACCTTGACCGTTGCGATGCACGGAGCCCCGATATGCTGCTTCAACGGAATCTCGACCGACGTTACAGAAACGAGTTTGTCGTCGAGCGGTCCCTTGTTCGTGTATTTCGCCAAGCCGATTTTCTGGATCAACCGCGATGTCGGCGTCTTGCGATTTTGCATTTGACGGTCCGCGCGATTCTGTTGAAACGGCGGATTCTCCCACCGGGTTTTCGCGGCGAGCAGGCGGCGTTTGTTCTCCGAACAGACGTTCTTCGGATCAAGCCCTTCCGGACAGGAATAATAGGAACATAAATTGCATTCGCAGCAGAACACGGTCCCCGGAACGTCGGATTGGGCGGAAAGATTGAATCCGAGGCTCCGCATCGCGCGGTGCGGCTCGATGGGATGCCCGAGCAAGTTGCGGGGACATAATTCCGTGCAAAAACTGCATTGATCGCATGCCGCCCTGCCGATCCGGGCGGTTTTCTTCCAGTCCCAAAGTTTTCGCTGGACAACGAAATGATCTTTCGGCAGCACGATGATACCGCCGGTCGTTTTCGTGACGGGTTTGTTGAGATCGGTTTCGACGTATCCCATCATCGCGCCGCCGACAACGTAAGCGGGATCGGAGATCGTCGCCCCGCCCGCCGCCTGGAGACACGCCGCAAGGGTTGCTCCGACAGGAACTCGAACCGTACACGGATGTTGAACATCCCCGGCGACGGACACGAATTTCTCGACGACCGGTGTTTTGTCGGCGGCGGCGACGTTGCACGCCGTTTCGACGTTCATCACGACGGCCCCGACGGCAAGCGGAATCCCACCGGGAGGAATCACGCGCCCCAGTGCTTCGTAGACCAAAATAAATTCGTCGCCGGACGGATAGGCGTCATCGAGCAACGCAATTCCCATGTTTTGGGATATTATCGGTCGTAATTTGTCGGCGACGTCGGGATATTTCTTTTTGATGCCGACGAGTCCCTTTTTCGCGCCGACGAGTTGCATCGCGGCGGCGAGTCCGGCGACGAGTTGGTCTGGATAATGGAGGATCATCTCCTTGTCTTTATGGAGCAGCGGCTCACATTCGGCGGCGTTGATCAGGACGGTATCCGCCTTGCCGGAAAGTTTGACATGGGTCGGAAATCCGGCTCCGCCGGCGCCGACGACGCCTGCCTGGGCGATTTGATCTACGGTCAGATTCATGGTTTTCGTAAAAAATTGAACTTGGTTTTCGTAAAGAAAGTCTACCCGTCCTTCCGAAAAAAGTCAACGCGGAAGCCGGTTTCGGCAGTGTTTCGGGCGCAAAAAAAGCCGGGAGTGAACGGTATTACGCTCACTCCCGGCTTGCACGAATCGCTTATTTCACTCTATTTCGAGGCCAGCCGACGACGTTTTGCGACGCAACCGAGTCCGAATAGTCCACAGGCAAAGATCAGACACGATGCCGGTTCCGGGGTAACATTACCGCCGCCGCCTTCCGAGAAATGCTTATCATCGAAGGTGTAGTATGCGTGGAATTCACCGCCGTTTTCCGTGTGCGCGCTGGCCGCAAACACTTGTCCGTCGATGTTGCCCAGCTTCACGTTGACGGCCGCGTCCAAGGCCATCAGGCTGGCGTTGAGAGCATTGTTCGCGACGTTGACCTGCAACACGCTCGTGTTGATTAAAATGTTGCTGCCGTCGAAATCGCCGTAAAACGGTGAGCTGACACCGTTAATGACGAACTGCTTATTCAGCGACAACGAATTCAAGCCGAATTCATCCGAGACGTTGATAATCAAGGTTGTGTCTGCTCCGGCGTTGATATAAATGTTCTGGTAGGACTGGAGACCATTGAAGATCGAGGCGTCGATCGTTACGACTTGGAGTCCGGTCAGTCCCGTCAAGTCGACCGTGTACTTTCCGTTGACCATTGCACCCGATACCGTGTTGTCCATCATCTGCAAGTCGGTGGACACTTGCCGCAATT
>JAVBPI010000184.1:0-13208 GCA_031549705.1 Thermoguttaceae bacterium | reverse complement strand
CGATCATTCCAACGCGGATCGTGTCGTCCGGCATCGGGGTGCGGCCCTCGAAATCGACCTCGTTCGCCAAGACGAAACGGTTCGTCGGATCGAACAGGTCAACGTCGTAGTATCCCCGCCAATGAAACTTCGGACCGTTGGTGATTCGTCGGATCGGCGGCAGGGGAGCTTCGGCAGCGTGAACTCGGTTGGTGAACGCCGTCAAGCCGATCGCTGCGGCGGTACTCGTTTTCAGAAAATCGCGTCGGGAAAACATCGTTAACCTCGTGAATAGTGTTATTACCTGTCCTGTCCAAGTTGCGGAAAGGAAGCTTTGCAAACGAAATTTTTCCGTCCCCTCTCCCTCGGGAGAGGGGGAAAGACACCAACTTGGACAGTACAATTACGAACGAACGACGTCACGCAGGACGCCGCAGACGATTTTCGTCAGTTTCGGCTCCGCTCCGTTTGCGGTTGCGATGATGTCGGCGAGCTCCGCCGGCTTCAGCGATTCCGGAAAGCAGAGATCCGTCACGATCGACAAGCCGAGAACCCGCATGCCGCAATGGATGGCGACCAAAACTTCCGGAACCGTCGACATGCCGACGACATCCGCTCCGATACCACGCAAAAACCGATATTCGGCGCGGGTTTCGAGGTTCGGTCCCAACACGGCGACGTAAACGCCTCGATGCGCTACGAAATTTTCTTTTCGAGCGATTTCGAGCGCCTTGTCGATCATTTTTTTATCGTACGGTTCGCACATGTCGGGAAAACGGGGGCCGAGCCGATCGTCGTTGATTCCGACCAGCGGATTGACGCCCATCAGATTGATATGGTCCTCGATCACCATGACGTCCCCTTGGCCGTACTGCGGGTTCATGCCGCCGCCGGCGTTCGAGACGAACAGGAAATCGGCTCCGAGGTCCCGAATCACACGGACGGGAAACGTGATTCGGTCGAGATCGTACCCTTCGTAGGCGTGAAAGCGGCCTTCCATGGCGACGACGTCGACCCCTTCGAGCTGTCCAAGCACGAGATTTCCAGCATGGGTCGTGACGGTCGATGTGGGAAAGTTTGGAATTTCCTCGTAGGGAATGACGACATCCGCTTTGATTTGCTTGGCGAGGTTGCCGAGGCCGGTTCCAAGGACGATTCCGGCGACGGCTCGCTTGTTCCACTTGGTGCGGATGAAATTGACGGCTTCCGTAATTTGATCGTAAAGATGGAGCATAATGCTTTCAAGTTGTGTCGAGGTAAACTTTTGCGGTTTGCCGCCTGCGCGGTGTTAATCATCTAATTCTATTCGAAACCTCCCGCGAATTCCATACGCCGCCGAAAAAAACAGAAAGCCCGCAAAGTTAATCCAAGGCCGCTATTTCGTGCTCCGCTCGAACTGACAAACGGTGCTGCGCGTTGCCGCCCTCCTGTCGGCGATAGGGGGTGTAGTAAAGTTCTATCTCGCAACTGGGCAAGCTGCGATCTATTGGCGGTTTTCGTTTCTTCTCCAATCTGGGGAGCTGCCAAGAATCACGACGCCGCCAACGAACCGCTCGGAATCGAATGTGGGAAAAACGTGTTCGCGGCTATCTGGCGATGGGGTATAAGATCGGTGATTCACAACAAAATGTCGACCAGCCCCTATTTTTCAACCGCCGGAACTGGTCGATTCGAACGACTTCTGATAAAATTGTTTCGTTGTTTTTCCCGTTTTATACCAACCCATAACGATCCATGCGAAGTTCGGCTACCGCCAAATCATCCAAAACAACGAAGTCGAAAAAGAATACCGCTCGTCCTGTAAAGGGAAAACGACCGATTAAATCGGCGACAAAGCGAACGGAAAAACTCACGCTGTACGACCGGTTATCCCACCTGACTTACAAGCAGGCTTGCGACATTCTCGGCTCCGACGGAGCACTGTTGTTGCGACGTTCTTTTCCACTCGATTCGCTCGACATGACGAACGACGTTTATCTCGTCGACGACCTCTTTCGACTCTCCATTCACGAACCGTGGATCGAACCGGCAACCGTTACCGTGACGCTTACTCCCGGCACGAAACACAAGCTCGGGGTTTTTTGTTCGTATTGCAATCCGCAAAAGCTGCCGAACCGGTTCTGTGAGCATACCGCTGCGACGCTCACATTCCTTCTTGAAGAAAAGTCGCTTATCGGGCTGGCCGAGGCACCCGACCTTGAAACGCCGCCGGAATTGTTGACACCGAAACGGCTCCACGAGCGCGCATTGCACGAGCGGACCGAGCGCTCCCGTGTCGAAAAATATCGGATCAAAGCGAACGACAAAACGACTCCGTGGACCGATTACCTCGTCGCCAGCGAAATCTCCGGCAAGACCTACCGCGTCGCTCTGCGAGGTACGGAGCCGGGCGATTCCTTTTGCTCCTGCCCCGATTTCAAAACGAATCGCCTCGGAACCTGCAAGCATATCATGCATCTGCTCCGCCGGATTGAAAAACAGTTCGACGACAAGGAAATCGACAAACCGTACAGAAACAGTGAGGCAATTGTTTATCTCCGCTACCAGGAACATCGCACCCTCCATCTCGCGCTCCCCGATAAGACCGACGAGTGCGACTGTGACGACTGTAAGGCGACGATGAAAATCGCCAAGAAATTCCTCGCCAAGCCGATCGAGGACGTTCACGCCCTGCTCAAAGCGGTCGCGAAAATGGAGGCTGTCGGTCAATCCGTTACGATTTATCCGGACGCCGAGGAATGGATTCGCGACCGGCTCCACAGGGACCGGATCGCTTCACTTGTTACGGATATTCGGGCGAATCCGAAAAAGCATCCGTTGCGAAAAACCTTACTTGGCGTCGAACTGCTGCCGTACCAACTCGACGGAATCGCGTTCGCCGTCGGCGCCGGGCGCGATCTTGGCTGACGACATGGGACTCGGCAAGACGATCCAGGGAATTGGCGTCGCGGAACTCCTGGCTCGTGAAACGGAAATCGGCAAGGTGTTGATCGTTTGTCCGGCGTCGGTCAAATCGCAGTGGAAAGCGGAAATCGCCCGGTTTGCACCGCACCGATCCACGCAAGTCGTTCTCGGAAACGCCAACGAACGCTGTGAAAAGTACGAAAATGACACATTTTTCACGATCTGCAATTACGAGCAGGTGATGCGCGACATCCTGCCGATCGAACGGACAAAGTGGGATCTGATCATCCTCGACGAAGGGCAGCGGATCAAGAATTGGGAGGCGAAAACGAGCAAGGCGGTCAAGGCCCTGAAATCGCCGTACGCCCTCGTACTCAGCGGAACGCCGATGGAAAACCGAATCGACGAGTTGTATTCCGTCGTCCAGTTCGTCGACGACCGACATCTGCTCCCGGCGTACCGGTTTTTTCACCGACACCGGATCGTCGAGGATTCGGGGCGCATCGCCGGTTACAAAAATCTCGACGAACTCCGCGAACAGCTCAAACCGATTCTACTGCGTCGGAGTAAGGAATCGGTGAGCCTTGAGTTGCCGGAACGGACAACGGAAATTGTTCGGATTGCCCCGACCGGCGAGCAACTGGAGATTCACGACGGGCAAATGCGAATCGTCGCGAGCATCGTCGGAAAATCATACATTTCCGAAATCGACTTGCTGCGTTTGCAAAAGGCCCTGCTTGCCGCGAGAATGTCCGCCGACAGTACATTTCTCGTCGACAAGATCGAACCGGCCTTTTCGAGTAAACTGGAACGACTCGAAGAACTCCTCGGCGAACTGCTCAACGAACCGGATCGCAAAATCGTGCTGTTTTCCGAAGGGACGACGATGCTCGATATGATCGAACCGATTCTCGAAGCGAACAACGCCGGTTTCGTGCGGCTCGACGGCAAGGTTCCGCAGAAAAAACGGCAAATGCTCGTCCATCAATTCATGAACGATCCCGACTGCCGTGTTTTCATTACGACGAACGCGGGCTCCGTGGGGCTGAATTTGCAGGCTGCAAACACCATCGTGAACGTCGACTTGCCGTGGAACCCGGCGATTCTCGAACAACGGATCGGCCGCGCCCACCGCATGGGACAAAAGCGGCATGTTCAGGTTTTTCTTCTCGTAACGGAAGGAACGATTGAAGAACAGATGCTCGCGACGCTTTCGGCGAAACACGACTTGGCGCTGGCGGCGCTCGATATCGGCAGCGACGTGAGTGAGGTCGTGATGAAGTCCGGCGTCGAGGAATTGAAGCGGCGTTTGGAAGTGTTGCTCGGTTCAAAGCCCGCCGCGCCGGTCGATCATTCGGAACGGGAATCAACCCAAGAGATCGCCGCGACGATCCGTCCTCGCAACGAAAACCAGGAACGGATCGTCCAAGCGGGAAGTGAGATCGTCGAGTCGATTTTTAAGTTCGTCGGAACCCTTGCCGCTCAAACCGACACGATGCAGAAGGATTCGTCGAACGCTCCCACCATTTCACCGATGGTTTCGGCGGCGAGGGAAATGCTGCCGCATGTACAGCAAGCACTTCAGAAAACGGTCGCCGAAGCCGTCCGGGTCGAAACGGACAGCGAAGGAAAATCTCGAATCTCGTTCACCATGCCGGAAAAGCCGGTGTTGGACGGTTTGCTTCAAGCCGCGACCCAATGGCTGACGTCGCTTGCCGGTTCCCGGAAAAATTGACGAATTTGCCCAGAGACGAAAAAAGCCCGGCGAAATTCCCTTCTGTCAGCAACACAGTCGAGGACTCCGCCGGGCGCATTGGTCGATTTACTCTGCCTTCTTTAATGTTCCGTTTACCCTGACGCAACACGGACACCTTCGGTGTTCCGGCTAAACAGGCAACTCAGAAAATTTGCCTTGGTAGCGTGTTACGGTAATTGAGCGGACTCCGCGCCATTGATCGAGCCCAGAGCTCCCCAAACACCCCATGGCGACTCGCCGGAAAAGTCTCTGCCCGGGTAGTTTCCATAAAGTGCCGCAAGAGTTGCGTATCCGTCATAGAGGTGGGTACCGCAATCGATACCGTCGGTGATCGCCCGCCCCGATCCGTCGACCATGGCGGCGTTAACACCCCCGGCATGATAACTTGTCGCGGAAATCATTCCTCGACCGTCCGGTTGGTTGGCAGTACGAGCACAAGACAGGCTGTTCGGGGGAAGGAGCGTACAAAAACCCGCATGCTGCATTCGTCCGCCGCCGAAAGCGAGTCCGGGCAAACGATGCTCTTCACTGACCGACGTGTAACAAAGGGTTCCGTTCAGTGATTCGCCTTTACGCAAGTTCAGGCAGTTCGACGGGGAAGAAGTACCGGCATCGTTCATATCAAAGTACCCCACGTCCCCTCTGATGGACCCGCCGGTCGAAAGGGTGTTTCGCGGTGTCGAAATGCAGCGTTCCGAAAAAAGAATCGTGTTGGATGATCCATCGGTGATCGACGCGAAATCGACCGTCGTGGTCGGGCCCGGTTGGAAAACGGCCCGTCGCATCGGATCGGGGTCGCCGGTGTAGCTATAGCGATAGAAATCGCCGTAGTTGCCGGCGTAACTGGTTCGCCCCCATTCTCTTGCGGTCGGTTTCTTCTGGTTTTGGTCGGACGGGCACAGAAGCGTCGGAATTTGCACGGAAAAGATCGCACTTCCCAAATCGCTGAACGCCGGACATTGTGCCGTATCATTGCGAAGGGTGCCGGCCAGTTCTGAATAGTTGGCGTTGAATTCGAGAAACGGCATCAGCGGAACAAAGGGGCCGTAAAGTGCGCGTCTCCAATTGTTTGACGAGGCCATATCGGGAAATGACGCCGACCAAACGACAAATTCTTTAACCCCCATCGAGACTTGGCACATGCTGTTGGGGAAGATTTTGTGAGCGTCGACATGGTTGTGCGACGCAATGGCGATTTGTTTCAAATTGTTCAGGCATTGCGAACGCCTCGCCGCTTCACGGGCAGCTTGAATCGCCGGCAGCAAAAGAGCGATAAGAACACCGATAATAGCAATAACAACAAGAAGTTCGACAAGAGTAAAGCCATCGCGACGGCAGTTATTGCGCAGCCCCCCCCCCCCCTGCATTTTAACATACGTGATTTTCATAAACTCCTCTGGATTGAAATATAACATTGCATACTGGACAACAGGCCGACTGGTTCAGTATAATTATCTCGCTTCGAAAAGTCAATCAGAAAAAAGGCTTTTTCCGGAACATCCGGCTTGGCCATGCACACAACAAACACTTAGAAAACCATGACACGCATCCCATTATCGATTGCTTCGTTATCCCTTGTTTGTTCGATGTTGATCGGTTGCGGCGGGCCGGTGCGTCCGGATGGAATGCCGGCGCTCCAGCCGACAACGATTACCGTTACACAGAATGGCACTCCGCTCGCCGGGGCGACCGTGACACTGCATCCGCAAACCGGGGGCCTGCAACCTTGGGGCTGCGGCGGCGTTACCGATAGCAGCGGCAATATTTCGCCGACGACCCGTGGCAACTTTCCGGGAGTCGCTGCCGGAAAATTCACGGTCACCGTGGAGAAAACCGATGCCGATCCGCCGATTCACGTCGACGGCGAAATGACCGCAGCCCAACGGGAAGCGGACAACAAGCGGAAGACTTACGATCTCGTCGATCCGAAATTCGCCGATCCGAAAACCTCCGGACTCGAAATCGAGATCACCTCTGGAAAAAATACCAAGGCCATCGACGTCGGTGCCGCCGTTCGAAAGGCGAGGTAGAACCGCCCGAACACTCCGGGACATTCGCCGTGCCCCAAGAACGCGAACTCTTGCGGTAGTTCATGCTGCGATCGTAAGAAGCGTTTACCAGTCCGTTTTCGGCGGAGCGATTACCCGAACAATCGCTTCGGTCAACGATTTCAGTCCGAGGCCGGTCGCGGCGGAAATCAACAGAATAGGGCGGCTTAACTTTTCTGCGAACGTCGCCTGAGCCGTTTCCGCTTCCGGAATGTCCGCTTTGGTAATGACGACGATTTCGGTGCGGTCGCCGAGCGTTTTGTCGAACTCGATCAATTCCTTACGGATATTGACGTAATTGTCCCATGGATCCGATCCGTCGTCAGGAGCCGGCTCCACGAGATGAATCAAAACGCCGGCCCGCTGAATGTGTCGCAGAAAATCGTGGCCGAGACCGATCCCTTGGCTTGCCCCCTCGATCAGTCCGGGAATGTCCGCCATGACGAACGAGCGGTCGTAATCGGTTTTCACAATCCCGAGATGCGGGTGCTTCGTCGTGAACGGATACGCCGCGATTTCCGGTCTCGCTGCGGAAAGGCGGCTCAGCAGCGTGCTTTTTCCGGCGTTCGGTTTGCCGACCAATCCGACGTCGGCGATCATTTTAAGTTCGAGACGAAGTTTGCGATATTCCCCTTTGCCCCCCGGCTCTGCTTCACGAGGGGCGCGATTCGTCGACGTTTTGAATCGGGCGTTCCCCTTCCCTCCCGCTCCGGCACGGCAGACGATCACGGAATCCCCTTCAACGGCAAGGTCTTTGAGCAAAAAATCGTATTTTTTGTCGAAAATCATCGTTCCAACCGGAACATCGACGATGAGATCGTCGGAACCGGCTCCGTGTCGATTGGCACCAGTTCCCGGTTTGCCGTTGGGCGCTTTCCAAACCCGTTGTTGGGCGAGCTGCATCAAACTGTCGACGTTTGACGAAGCCCGGAAGATGACACTGCCGCCATCGCCGCCGTCGCCGCCGTCCGGACCGCCGCGTGGAATATACTTTTCCCGGCGGAAACTGATACAACCATCGCCGCCGTTTCCGGCTTCCACTTCAATTTCTACTTCGTCGATAAACATCGTGCAATTCGCCGGCGTCTGCGTCGCTCAGCTAAACGAGGGAATATTTTTTTTCATTGTCGCATGTTGCGGGGATTTTGCAACGACTACCGGTCAATCGTCAGGGGACCTGCCACGTTCAAAACGATCCGTCCTTTCTCCCTCCGCTTCGCTGTGGTCGAAAGGACAACGCGATTCTCAAACGTGCAGGTCTCCTGGGCCAATCGTCCTGGAGCCTCGCCAAAATAACCTTTACAATTGCACGTAAAAATATTATGATTTCTTCAAGGAGGTGCACTCATGGAAGAAATCATTGCACGGAAGTTTCAAGTGTTGGAACAGGAATGGAACGAACGCCAGCGACTATCCGAACGCGAAACATTTGTGCATCACGGCGGACGGCGGCGGGAGTAACGGCAGTCGCAACCGACTTTGGAAGTACTGCTTGCAGGAATTTTCGGACGAAAGTCACTTGCCGGTTTGGATGTGATCGAACACACGTCGAGTCAAACGGGGCTGAAAGTGTACGCGATAGAAGATCGAAATATTTATCCGACTAAACGTAAAGTCTGCGACAAGGAAATGGCTGCTTTGAATCTCCGCAAAGACGATGTTTTGCCCAAGTGGAACCGTACGATCAAACCTAGATAATCGAAACGTTTGTAAAAGTTGTTTTCGCGAGCCTCCAATGGATTCGATGGCCTGAAATAACATGCCTGACAGTTTCGGTCGGCCACATCTGTTTTGCATCGAACGCCGCTCCGTTCTGTTTTATCTCCGTCACCATTTCGGCGATGTCCCGATCTGATTTTCTCCGTCAACTTGACCGCATTGTCCGGAAAACGCAAGCGTTGCGCTGGAGCGACGCCGTTTGCCGCATGTTCGTCATCGGGTCAATGGCCACGATGGTGCTCACCGCGATCGAATTTTTTCTGCCGGTGCTGCAACAGAAAGTGTTTCACGTCGTCGTCATTACCTTTTTGCTGGCCGTCTGCCGGGACGCCGTTTTCCTGGTGTTTTGGCCGACGAGACGCCGCAACATTCTTCCATCGCTGGTTGCCGCACTGTCGAACGACGCTGATGCCGCTCGATTTCTCAATGCCGCCGTCGACTTCGAAGAAAATCCGGCGACCGATTCCGAAGCGTTGCGGCGAACAACCGTCGAATCAGCTACGGAACGGCTGAAACGAATTCCGGATTCGTTTTTCCGTCCCATCGAACGATTTCGAAAAATGCGGAATGCCGCGATTTTCGTTGCGTTGGCCGTCGGAGTTCGTTTGCCATATTGGCTTTCCGTTCCTCAGGAAACGGAACAGCCGCCTCCCCCTGCCGTTGCGGTGCTCAATCCGGTGGAAATCGCCACGGCTGCCGCCGCTGTGGAGGAACACCGCCAAACGGATCGCTTGACGGACGCCCTGAAACGAATTTATCGCCGAACTCGCGGCGAGTTGGTCCGAACACTCGGCGTTCCCTTGGCGTCGCTGTCATCGGAGCAGCGGAGTATTCTCGATCAGTTGGCGGAAGAACAAACCCGCGTTGCCGATCGATTGCGGGAACGGCCGAAATTCGCCGTCGACGTAACATTGCTGCACGAAGCGGAGGGTGCGCTGCGGGAAAATCGGCTCGGGTTCTCGCTCCAACGGCAAGCGCTGGTGCTCAGGCGGCTCGGCGTCGATTTACAGGGGCTGACGCCGCTCGGGAAAGCGCTTGACGTTGCCAACCATGGAAATTCAAACCGTTCAGATGTGGAATCAGACGACGACGGAACCGGAACGGAACCGACGTCCAGCGGCGCGGAAACGGCGTCCTCGAATTCTGGTGGGGAAACGCGTGAAATGAATGGTTCGGCGACCAATCAGGGGGACGGTAACGTCGATCCGACGCAGAAAACGGACGGTTCTTCGAATTCGGTTTCCTTGGCCCCCCCGACACCGACGACCTTGCGGCGGATTTGGGGGGAACTTCTCCCACAAGACGGTACGGCGACTTCGACGGCTGTGGAACATGTACTTCCTGCCTACCGTGAGAAGACGGAACGGTATCTCAAAAGTTTAGTGAGCCCGTAACAATTGCGTCGGGCGCCGGAACCTACGGTTCGCGGGCTCAACGAGAAAAATTGCGAACTCGATTCTATGGTTTTCGGTTTTCGGGCGTCTCAATGGATGGAGTCCAATCTAACCGGTTTTTTTGAGATTTTTCGATGACAAGCGATCCTCTTTATCAGGCGGTGCTGCGGTACGCCTTGCGGCTGCTCGGCGATGTGGAACTGGCGCAAGACGTTGCGCAGGAAGTCTTTCTGCGGCGACAGTCACAGGAGAACCTCGAAAACGAACGGGCGTGGGCGTACCGCACCGCACGGAATTTAACGATCGACCACTTCAGGAAACGCGGCCGCTTGGGGCCCGTGGAGGAATTGCCCGACTCGCTTCCGGACGAGTCGACGCGCTTCCGACCGGCTCATCAGGCGGAGCTCAAGGAACAAACCGAAATGTTACACGACAAACTAAACAATCTTTCGCCGCGACATCGGGAGGCGATCCGCCTGAAATTCCAGGAGGGGCTCACCTACGCCGAAATCGCGCAGATCATGAACGAAACCGTCACGACCGTCGGCTGGCTGCTGCACGACGCGATCAAGAAACTACGTGAAAGTTTCGCGCACACCGAACAATAAATTCAACATATTTCATAATCATGGACCACAACGACCCGAAATTGACCGCGTTGGTGCTCGGCGAACTCCCCGAGGACGACGTGAAGGAACTCCAAGCGAAGATCGCCGCCGATCCCGAACTGCAACGGGAAGTCGACGCCATTCGTCAAACTGTCTCGCAACTCGAAACATTCCTACAGGAGGAACCCCTCCCCCATTTAGCCGGTACTCCGCGTCCCCCGGCGCAAGTCGACCAACCGCAACCGAAGAAACGTCGGTTCTATCATTCGACGTTGGTTCAATTCTTCGTCGTCTTTGCGATGATCGGCGTGTTGGGCGGTTTTATGGCGTCCGGCGACAAAACCGGTTCTCGCATTCCGTCCATCGGCTGTTCCGCGTCGCCTGAACTCGGCATCGCAAGCATTCCCGTGCCGACCTCGCAATATCGAGCCAGTCAGGCCGAATTTGCTGCGGATAAATCCAAGCTCGCTGATGAACGGAGCAGCTCAAAAAAATTCGCAAAAATTGACAAGATCGAAACCTATAAATACGTCGGCGACGAAACCTTTACGGAAGAATCGAACAAAGCACCCGCCCAGAAATCCGGCGAAGGCACCACGGAGCTCCATTCCTATTCGGGAACGAGGAAACTTCCCACAAGCGAACAGCAACGCCGCCCCGCTCCATCAACCGAAAAACCGCTGAACACGCCTGCTTTGATATGCTGCGATACTTTTGATGTTCCCACCGATGGCAAACCGCAATCGGGAACGCCGTCCCCAAGACAGCGCACCGTCAACGGAATATTGGAATATACGGAAAGCATTGAAGGCTTGAATCGCGATTTTCGTGGCGAAACCACTAAAAACAGCGAACTCGCCAAGTCAAAGGAGGAGAAACCGAATTACACAATCGTCAGCGGCAATAATGTCACTGTCGGCCAATCCAAGCCAACCGATCCGTTTGTCATAAAAGACGCCGTTATCGGAAGCGATGGAGTAATTGTTATTGCCGAAGAGGAAGAGAGCTTCACCGCAGAACAGAAAAAGCGTGAACTGCCACGCCGCGACGCTTACGACTCGCCGACGAACACACGGTTTTCGGTGTTCAAGGAGAACGAGTTCCTGAAACCGCAGGATGCGCCGTTTTCGACCTTTTCGATCGACGTCGACACCGCGTCGTATTCCGTCGCCCGACGCTATTTAATGGAACGGAATCAACTGCCGCCCGCCGACGCCGTCCGATTGGAAGAATTCGTCAACTATTTCGATTACCATGACGCCCCGCCGACCGACGGCAAGCCGTTCGCGACTTACGTCGACGTTGCGACTTGTCCGTGGGAAAAATCCCATCTGCTGGCTCGGGTTGCGCTGAAGGGAAAAGAAATTCCGAAGGACGACCGACCGCCGTTGAACCTCGTGTTCCTCGTCGACGTCTCCGGCTCGATGTCCGGTCCGAATCGGCTGCCGCTGGTCCAAAAAGCGCTCGTCGAACTCACGGAAAACATCACCGAACAGGACCGCGTCGGAATCGTAACCTACGCCGGAAACTCCCGAGTTGCGTTGCCGTCGATTTCCGGACGGGAAAAGCGGGCGATTGTTGAGTCGATCGAAGGACTCTCGTCCGGCGGTTCGACAGCCGGAGCCGCCGGAATCAAAACGGCGTATGAACTTGCCCGAAAGAATTTTACCAAGAACGGACAAAATCGCGTGATTCTCTGCACCGACGGCGACTTCAACGTCGGGATTTCCGACGACTCGTCGCTCCAACGGCTTATCGAAACGGAATCGAAGAGCGGCGTCTTCCTGACGGTGCTCGGCTTCGGCATGGGAAACCACAACGACCGCATGTTAAAAATTCTCGCCGATAAAGGAAACGGAAATTACGGGTACATCGACACGATCGAAGAAGCCCGCAAACTTTTGGTCGAAGGGCTGACCGGCACGCTGATCACGATTGCGAAGGACGTGAAGATTCAAGTCGACTTCAATCCGAAGCGGGTCGCGGCGTACCGATTGCTCGGTTACGAAAACCGCAAGTTACGGGATGAAGATTTCCACAACGACAAGATCGACGCCGGCGAAATCGGAGCGGGGCACTCCGTGACGGCGCTGTACGAAATCGTCCCCGTGGGGGGAGCAATCCCCGGCGCCGTCGACAAATCCCGTTACGCCGACGAAAACGACACCGTTAGCCGCGTCGGCCCCCGACGCGCAGAAGTTGACGCCAATCCGGGGGTTGCGCCGAGTACGGCTTCACCCCCGGCTCTTTTGAGTGATGAATTGATGTTCGTGAAACTCCGTTTCAAGGCCCCCGACGGCGAGAAGAGCGAACTGCTCGAAAAGCCGGTCGCCGCCGAAGCGAAAAGCATGTCGCCGGACTTCGAGTTCGCGGCGTCGGTCGCCCTGTTCGGAATGCTGTTACGGGACAGCCGGTATTCCGGCGACGGCAATTGGAGCACCGTGCTGGAATTGGCCAAGCCGTTCGCCGAATCGGACAAATACCGCACGGAATTTGTCCAACTCGTCGAAAAAGCGAAGACATTGAAACCGTAAGACGATATTTTCGGTTGAATTTACCGTCCCCTCTCACAGTGGGAGAGGGGACGGGGCGCTGTGGTTGAAATAAGGTCAAATCGCCAAAGCGAATCAAGCCCCACGCTTCCGGTTGCCAAAAAAAGCGGTACAATAGAGGTCTTGAGCCAACACGTTCACGACCCCGATCAATTCAATGAATAAACGCTCTCTCTTTTGCGACCACGTTTTGCTCCTTTTGCTCTGCGCGTTGCTTTACCTTCCGTTTTTGGGGAGCAGCACTCTTT
>JAVBPI010000195.1:0-35067 GCA_031549705.1 Thermoguttaceae bacterium | reverse complement strand
CAAGAATTGGCCGGTGCTTTATGAATTGAAGATCGTCAAACCTTAGCCGCACCATCCGGGGGGAACGCCTCGTTTAGCCCGAGAACCCAAGGTTCCGGTGCATCGGGAAAACTTAATAATGCGCCGGCGAAATCGCGATGACGACGACGGCGTCCGCTTCCTTGGGATCGATTCCGGCCGGAAGTTGACTCCGATGGAGCGGTTCGTATTCCCCGACGACAAGCATTTGGAACTGATTTTCTTTCAGGCCGAGCGAAACGAGGTAATCCCGAACGTTGACGGCGCGAACATAGGCAAGGTCGATTCCATGGCGGTACGCTTTGGACGCTTTCGCCTCACCGAAAGCCGTATGGGCTTTCAGGATGATCCGATTCGGCAATCCGACCAGCCCGGCATGAATTTTTTTCAGGTCGAGTTTCCCCTTGAGCCCCAAACCGTCGTCGCCGTATTTGAATTGGACGAGATACCCCTTGTCCGGCCCCAATTCGAGCTTGGGAACGAACTGGAGCATCGCCTCCTCACCGTGGGGGGATTCGTCCCCTCCCTGCTTGTCGGTGAGAACGGGGGGGGCGACGTGGAATTTCTCATCACCGTCTCCCCGTCGGCGGCCCCGATCCAACTTCCGGATGCGTTCGCGGACGGTTTCGAGATGACTCGACCGACCGTCGCCGCTCCCCATGTTGAACGCCGAGTTGAGCGATTCGACGGCGGCGGCCATCTTTTCCGCTTCCAGTGAACTCATCGAAAAAAGGAGCACGAAGAAGCACATCAACAGCGACATCAGGTCGCCGTACGTCACCACCCAGGCGGGCGCTCCCGCTGGAGGTGTGGGAACTTTTTTCGCCATTTTTATACCTCCGATTCGATGGGACGACGGTTAGCCGGAATATACATCATCAGGTTGGTTTTGATGTTCCGGGGATTCTCCGCCGCTTGGATCGCCAGCACCCCTTTCATCGTGATTTCCCGATTCGTCATTTCAAATTCGTTGAGAAATCCGAGCTTGTCCGCCATCGGGAGTACGAGCAGGTTCGCCACCAAGGCGCCGTAAAGCGTCGTCAGCAGGGCGACCGCCATCCCAAGTCCGACCGTGGACGGATCGAAGTCGGCGAGCATCAGCACGAGTCCGACGACGGTTCCCATCATGCCGAAAGCGGGGGCGTATTTGCCGATGTTTTCGAGAATCGACTTGTAATAAAGATGTCGGGCATTGACCGATTCGATCTCCGTGGTCATCGTCCGTTCGACGGCGTCCGGCGTCATGCCGTCCATCGCCATCCGGAGTCCGACGGCGAGAAAGGGATCGCTGACTTCCCCCATGCGGTTTTCCAGCGACAACAAGCCGTCCCGCCGCGCCGTTTCCGCCAGGGAGACGATCGTGTCGATCGTTTTCATCGGATTGATCCGTTGGTTGAAAAACGCGACTTTCATGTACTTGAACGTACCCAGGACGTCTTCCAAGGGATAGGCGATCATCACGGCGGCCAGTGCGCCCCCGAAGACGAGCAGCACCGACGGTGGGTCCCAAAACATGACGATCTTTCGAATGTCGTTCAGCGCAACGACGCCGACGAGCATGGCCACCCCGAAGGAGAGCCCGATAAAAGTACCACGGTCCATAACGTTAAAAAGAAGGAAGGAAGTTGAAACTTTCCCCGAATCACCCCGCATTCCGCTTGCGTTTCAGCCGCGCAGCGCATGGAAGGATAGGGACGAAAGTCGACAGGGGCGGAAAAGAAAAGTCGATGCCGCGACACCGAATTAGATGCGAAGATTGCGGAACCAAAGAAAGGAACGTACCGCTCCGAAAATGGAAGGAAAAATGCGTGAGAAACTCAGCTCCCGAAAGAAAAAACCGCCGACACCACATCGCCACGACGGCAACGGGCCGCCTTGAAGAGCTTGGGAGCATTGACGCGCGACCAAGCCGCCGGCGATTTGAAGATGAAACGGGTCTTGCGGGACAAAAAAAGTGGAAGCGGTTTCGTGACGGTCTTCACATGAAACGATCATTTCCGCAAACGAATCGTTCCGTGCCGAAACCGAAAGAGTCGCACCCCATCCGTCGGTTGCACTTCCGACACATCCCAGGAAAAGGAGGAGCCAAAGAAAAATCCGCTCCGGCTGGATGAAAGTTGAACGCATCGGTGTGTTGGAAGGGGACGGGGATTCCCTTGAGCGTGATTCGTCGACGTTCCAAGTATAATACACAATCGACATTTGTCAAAGGCACGACCATTTTGGAGGATGCCGTTTGCCCAATCCCCCATGCGGTTCCGGCATTCTTTCTTTTCAGTCGAAAAAACTGACCTTGACAAACTTCGATTGATTCGGGACTATCCGCATCGGACTCCTATTCCGCTCCGACGGTCGGAACAGGTTGCGCCGATTTACCATCATCGAACGATTCGAGGTTTCGCCATGAAAATAGCCCTCCGAAGTGTGTCGCTCTCCGTGTTGACGGTTCTTGCCATGCTTGCGATTGCCCAAGCCCCGGCGGCGTCGTGGAATACGAACAGTGCGGCCAACCAGCTTTACGAAGCGATTGAGAACACGACCACGTCGACGTATACGTTGACGGCGAACGTCAACATGAACGAGTACACGGACGGCGAAGAGCAACTCCCTTTCGACCCGTATTTGTACAAAACGTTCGAGTTGACGTCGAACGGCAAGCTCATTCAATATTCGGGCCGAACGTCGAGCGACGAAACCGAGGCGTTTTTCGCCGTCAATGCCGGCGGCAGTTTTATTTTCACGGACAAGGCGCAGTTGTCCGGCGGCTACGGCGGCTACGGGCTCATTGTCGTCGTCGACAACGGCAAGTTGACGTTCCGCGACGAAGCGATCTTGAAGAGCAATTATTCAACCTCGGACGGCGGCGCCATTACCGCATCGCACGGCACCGCCGGCCTTCCGACGCTGACATTCGAAAAGGGAGCGACATTCACCTCCAACACGGCTGACGGAAGCGGTGGGGCGGTTTATATGCTCGGAGCCGCCGGATCGCAGTCGATCTTGAACGCCGCCGGCACGGTGACGTTTCAGACGAACAAAGCGACGAACAGCGGCGGCGCGGTCTATGCGGAAACCGCTCTGTTGACGTTCGAAAATGTGGTGGCAACGGGAAACCAGACGCATTCCGACGGCGGTGTCTTCTCGTTGTACAATGACGCGAAGTTGACCATCAGTGGGACGGCGTCTTTCAAAGGAAACTCGACGGAATACGCCGGCGACGACTACGGCAACGGCGGCGGGGTCATCTACACCAGCGGTTCGACGTTGACCTTCGGCGGCGAGACGATTTTCGGCGGCACCGGTTCGGACATCAACTCGGCCCAATCGAGGGGAGGAGCCATTGCGGCCGACGGCAGTATTCTTACTTTTGCGCAAACAACGACATTCCAGGGAAACAAAGCCACTGCGGGAGACGGCGGCGCGGTCTCTCTGGATGGAAGCGGCGCGACGTTCGGTGGAGCGGTCACGTTTTCAAACAATTCGTCGGCCGGCGGCAGTTTCGGCGGCGGCGCCTTGTACGTCGCTGAAAGCACGCTTTCGTTCCTCGGCAAAACGATCTTTTTATCGAACAGCGCAACCGCCGGAACCGACGGACTTGGCGCCGGAGGTGCCGTTCATGCCAGTATGGTCGGGGACGTCAACGGCAATTCGTCCATCTATGGTTGGGATGCCACCGGAACGACCGAGACGATGGAATTCACCAAAAACAGCGCCGTCCTCGGAGGCGCCCTTTACGCCGAAACGTCGGCGATGAAATTCCGTAACACGTCGTTCACCGAGAACACCTCCAGTTTTTCCCTGGCGGACGACTACGGCGGCGGCGGTGCGATCTACTCCAACGGATCGCAATTGCTCTTCGAAGGAACGACCGCGATGACGAGTAACACCGCGAACCAATTCGGCGGAGCCGTTTTCGCGATGAGCACCGGCATGCCGGGCGAGACGCCCGATTACGGCATTCAATTCCGCGGCGCTGCGACGATCAAGGACAACAGCGCCAAAGAGAAAGGGGGAGCGTTCTATCTCGAAGGTTCCGCGATTCTTTTGCAAGGGGGGACCGCATCGGCGCCGACGACGATTTCCGGCAACAAAGCGACGTCGACGACCAGCGGAAGCGGACAGGGAGGCGCGTTCTGGATGACCGGTTCGGTCGCTGCGTTCGGCGGAACGACGAATATCTCTGGCAACTCCGCCCGGGAAGGGGGAGCCTTCCATGTCGAGTCGGATGCGGACCTCCGTTTCCTGAGCGGTTCGACGACGACGTTGACCGGCAACACGGCGACCGTGCACGGCGGCGCGATCAACGTCGCGGACAGTTCGATGTTGAACGCTTATCTCGAAAGCAACGCGAAAGTCGTTCTCGAAAAAGGAACTTCCGGTAACGATATTCATCTCGGGGAAGGAGCGATTTTGACGATCGTCGCCGCCGCCGGCGCCTCCATGAAAATCGACAGTGGACTCCAAGGGAACGAAACCGCGTCGTTGAACATCTCCGGAGCGGGATACGTTTCGATCGGAACCGTCGGCTCTTCGTTCAAGGGAAGCACGACCGTCGGCGACGGAGGAACCCTCTTGCTGACAGGGGGAACCACGTTCGGCGACTTGGACACCGGCGTTTTCGTGCTCGGCGATTCCGGAACGGGAATTCTCAGCATCAATCTCGGAACCGACACCGCGTCCACCAAGTTGAACGTCAACGAATTCGTTTTCGGCGACGGCGGAAAGATCGTCCTGAACGCCTCGAAGGAAGGAACCTTCAGCCTGATCAACGTCAACAACTACGGCAGCGAGTTTAATTGGGACGATTATTGGGACCAAATCGTTTCCTCGGCGGGAATCTGGAAAATCACGAAAGTGGAGAACGAGGATGACGTCGTCGACAACCTCCTCAAGGTCATCGTATCTTTCGACGAGACGGCACCATGGGAATTCAATCCGGCCCCGGAACTCATCATTCCCGAGCTGAACGACCCGACGAAACCGATGCAGGTCAATCTCGTCAACGGAACCGGGAAGGTCTACCTTGCCGGCGGTGCAAGCGTCGGCGAATTGACCGGCGACGGAACCATCGTCCTCAACGACGCCGATTCCCAAACGGGAACGAAGCTGACGGTCAATATCGGCTCCGGCGAAACGGCGACGTTTTCCGGAACCATCGAAGGGGACAACGGTTCCTTCGTGAAAAACGGCGACGGAACACAGGAATTGACCGGCACGAACACTTACGGCGGCGGAACGACCGTCAATGCCGGAACGCTTCGGGGAAACACCGATTCGCTCCAGGGAAACATCGTCAACCACGCGACGGTCGAGTTCGAACAAACCGAGGACGGCACCTTCAATGGTACGATCAGCGGTGAAAACGGAAACGTCATCGTCAACGGTTCGCAAATCTCCGGCGACATCCAAAACGATTACAAACTGACCTTCGACAGCGCACAGACGTACGGCGGAGCGACGACGATCAATTCCGGCTGGTTGCTCGTCACGGCGACGGGCTCGATCAACAATTCCGTCATCACCGTCAAGGAAGACGGCGGTTTGGCCGGCCTCGGGTCCGTCGGAAGCGTCGTCGTCGAAAAAGGAGGCGCGATCCAGGCGTTCGAATCGAGCGGCGCCAAAGGCTCGCTGACGATGGAATCGTTGGCCTTCAACGATACCGGTTACATTTATGTCATCGTCGGCGGCGACAACTCGCAATACATCGACGTCGAGGGGGTCGCCGACATTTCCAAGGCGACGATCCAGGTCGTCGGCATGAACGGCGACTCCTCGATCGTCAACCAACAAAGTCGAATCGTCATCGCCGACGAATACGTCGGAAAATTCGCGCAATCGGAAGTGACCTTCACCGATGGAACCACGACGTACACGTTCGAGGTCCGTGAAGGAACGGAAGACGGACGAAAATACTATTACCTGATCGGATCGGACATCCCCCCGCCCCCGCCGCCGGTTCCCGTCGGCTTGACGGTCAACCAGACGCAGACGAAAGTCGCGCTCGACACCATTGGGACGAGTGATCCCGTCTTGGGTAAAACAATCGCCGCCCTGAATGCGTTGAACCCGGACGATCCGGAGGAAAACGGATACAGCCAGGATTACCTCGATGCGCTGGGAATGCTCGCCGGATCGGCACGCGCCAACGGATTGACCCTCGGAATGTACTCGCCGGCACGGATGATTTTCAACCGCCTGTCGCAACAGAACCAGGCCTATTACGGAGCGCCGACGAATATCGGTTACGGCTCCTTGAACGAGTTCGGCATGGGGAACAAACAGGGAACCGTTTATCGGGGCCAGGACGAGGATTTTTGCAATCCACACTCCGGCGTTTACGACGCCTGCTGTCCGGTGACATCGTGTTTCGCGCTCGATAAACAGTTTTGGGCCGACGTAACTCACGTCCAAACCAATGTTTCCAGCGACGGCAACTCCGACGCTTACGGAACGTCGAGAACCGGAATCATGATCGGTTGCGACACGATGAAAATGTCCGGGACCCGCGTCGGCCTGGTCTTCGGCTATTACGCGCCGTACCTCTGGCAGAATGCCGATCGTGTCGACGCCGACGACTATCACCTCGGACTTTATCTGCACAGAAACAATTTCGGGACAGAAATGAGCGGGTACCTGGGCTACGCGCACCAGGAATATCGTTCGAGAAGATACGTCGCCATGCCGCTGGACGGATACGCGGCGGAAAACTACAACGGGAGCACCTCCGGCGATTCGTTCTTCGCCAGCGTCGAACTCGCCAAGTCGCGCTGCACGTCGAGCGGATGCATCGTCAGACCGCTCCTCGGTCTCGATTACCTCCTGACGACGCAACAAGGTTACACTGAAAAAGGAAGCGGCGACGGAGCGTACGCATTGAAGTACGATAAAGCGACGTTCGACCAACTCTTCCTCCGGCTCGGCGTTCACCTCAAGAAGGACACGGGACGTTCCTCGGGAGTCATTCGCCTCCAGTATGTTTACAATGCGGTCGGGGACATGTACCCCGAGTCCGTGGCACGATTCGCCGCGGTCTCCGGATCGCCGGTGATGAACATCCGCGGCGTCGATTTAGGTCACGATTATTTCAACGTCGGGACCGGCCTGAACCTCCTCATGAACGGATCGCATGTCCGTCGCCTGGCATTCGATTACGACTTCAACGTCAGCAAACGGGCGTCGATTCACGCGCTTTCGCTCAATTACACCGAACACTATTGATATTTCGCACTGAGAGCCGGGGATGAAGCCGGACCCCGGCGCAATCCCCGGATCGTTTCCACCCTGAAAAACTCCATGCTTAAAGGTAATGCAATCCTCGGCCAGAGCGGCGGCCCCACGTCGGTCATCAACGCCAGCCTCTGCGGACTCATCGAAGAATCCCTCAAACGGAACGACTGCATCGAAAATGTTCTCGGCATGCGTTACGGAATCGAAGGATTCCTTCGTGACGAAGTGATCGATCTCGGCAAGGAAAAACCGGAAACGATCTCGCGCCTCAAGGCGACGCCGTCCAGCGCGTTGGGAAGTTGTCGCCACAAACTGAAAGACGCCGAATTCCCCGCCGTTCTTGCGCAGCTCAAAAAATATAACGTCCGATATTACTTCCTGATCGGCGGCAACGACACGATGGACACCATTCACCGTGTCGAGAAATATTGCCGGGAACAAGGATACGACCTGCGCGGCGTCGGCGTACCGAAAACGGTCGACAACGATCTTTTCGCCACGGACCACACGCCGGGCTTCGGCTCCGCAGGACGATTCGTCGCCATGTCCGTCAAGCAGGCGGGAATGTTGGCCCGTGACATGAAGCGGGTCGACCAATTCGTCGTTTTCCAAACGGTAGGACGTTCCGCCGGTTGGCTCCCCGCCGCCGCCGCGTGTGCTCGCCGAAATCCCGACGACGCGCCGCACATCATTCTCGTTCCGGAAAAGCCGTTCGTGAAAGAGCGATTTCTTGCCGAAACGAAAAGAGCATACGACGCAAACGGTTGGGTGAGCATCGTTTGCGGCGAAGGTGTTTCTTACGCCGACGGCAAACCGATCAGCGCGTCGTCGACGGCCGACAAGTTTTCAAACATCGAGTTCGGCGCGATGGGCGGTTCCAGCGCAGCGCTCGTGTTGCACCGAATGCTCGCCGATGAATTCGGTTGGCGCGGCGAATTCCAGATTTGCGAATCGCTCTCCATGTGCGCCGCCGACCGCGCCGTTCCATCGGACATCGACGAGGCGTATGCTTGCGGAGCCGAAGCCGTCCGACTTGCCGTCACGGGAACCAGCGGCGTGATGGTCGTGATGAATCGCATTTCGAATAATCCGTACAAAATCGAATTCGACAATGCTCCGCTCTCGAAAGTCGCGCTCGGCGAAAAACCGATGCCTCCCGAATATCTCGCCGAGGACCGCCTCGACGTCACGGACGCCTGCCTCGAATATCTGAAACCGCTCATCGGGGAACTCCCGGAATACGTTCGGTTCGAAAACATTCCGTGGAATCCGTCCCGATAACTATCTTTTGCTCCCCGCGAGGAAGCCGGACGACAGCGCAAACTGGATGTTGTAACCGCCGCAGTCACCGTCGACGTCGAGCACTTCGCCGCAGAAAAAGAGTCCCGGCACCAATCGGGACTCCATCGTTTGCCGATTGACTTCGTCCAATGCGACGCCGCCGGCGGTCACCATCGCTTCGTTGACGCGGCCGAGCCGGAGTACTCTGTACGAAAACCCGGTCAATGCGTCTTTCAGCCGGTTCCGCATCGGACGACCGACCTCCGAAGTCGAAATGTCCGCCGGGATTTCGAGCGTTACGAAAAGTTGTTGCAGCAACCGCTCCGGTACGCCGAACGGAGCAAGCGCATTGCGCAACAGTTTTTTACCGACGAGCAGCGGCTCCAGGTCGACGGAGGGATCCCCCAACGGAATCCGGAGCGTGTCCCCCGATTCGACGTATCGGCTCAGGTCGAGAATACCGGGGCCGGAAAGTCCGTGGTGCGTCAACAGAACGTCTCCACGACTTTTTTCGATTTTCTTTTCGTCGCGATAAAGATCGACGGGAACGTTTTTGAACGAATGCCCCGCCGAATCGGCGAACGGATAATCAACCACGACGACCGGTGCCAGGGCGGGTCTCGGCGACACGATCCGGTGTCCGAGTTTCCCGGCAATGCCGTACCCGTCTCCCGTCGAGCCGGTTGTCGGGTAGGTAAACCCGCCGGTTGCGATCGTCAAACGTTCCGGGAAAAACGTTTCCGAATCGGTTTCAACACGAAATCCGCCGTCGATTCGCTTGACCTCCCTGACGACGATTTCGGTTCGGAGCGTGCCGCCGTTTTTTCGTAACTCAGCGAGCATCACGCCGAGCACGTCGTCGCTCCGGAGCGATTCCGGGAACACTTTGCCGTCTCCCCGTTCAACAAGGGGAAGGTCGCGATCTTCGAAAAAGTCGACCGTATCGTCATTAGTGAACGAAAAGAGAGCCGGCTTGACGAATCGGGCTTTCTTCGGGTCGCCGTACCGCTGGAGGAACGATTCGACGGGACCGCCGTGCGTGAGATTGCATTGTCCGGACCCGGCCATGCGGAGCTTGACGCCGGGACGAGGATTCTTTTCGAGGACGACGGTTTTTTCGTAACGGGATGCCGCGATGCCGCAAGCGAGTCCCGCCGGTCCGGCACCGATGATGAGCATGACACGACGAGCCGGGAACTGCGTTCCCGACGTACTAAAGTTTCGGAACCGCCATCCCGCCGTCGACCAGGATGACTTGTCCGGTGCTGTAAGCGAGTTCGCCGCGGGCAAGCATGGCGACGGCGCGACCGATATCGGCAGGCTCACCCCACCGCCGCTGAAGGACAAGACCCTCGGCGATCAACTTATCGTACTTTTCCACGGCGGAAACCGTCATGTCGCTGCGGATCAAGCCCGGTTGAATTTCGTAAACGGGAATTCCGTGTTCCGCCAGCCGGATGGCCCAAAGCCGCGTCGCCATGCTGACGGCCGCTTTCGACATGCAGTATTCGCCGCGATTCAGGGAAGCGTGCGTCGCCGAGATCGACGAAATGTTGATCACGCAACCGAAGAAATCCGGATCGTCGTTTTTCCGTTCGATCATCCACTTGGCGACGTCCTGCGTCAGGAAAAACGGCCCTTGAAGGTTGATTTTCATGAGCCAATCGTAATTCTCCTCGGTCATTGTCAACACGTCGTCACGGATTTTCGCCGTCACGCCGGCGTTGTTGACGAGGAGATCGACCTTTTTGAAATCGGACCGAACGGACTCGACGAACCGGAGCCGATCGTCGCGGTTGCCGATATCGCACCGGTAATAGACGATCCTCCGCTTGTCGTTCAATTTTCGTAACTCGGCAAGCGGTTCGGCGACTTGATCGACATCCCGGGAACCGCACACGGCCAGATCGTATCCTTCGGCGAGCAGCGATTTCGAGATCCCGAGCCCGATTCCGCGGACCCCTCCGGTGACAATGGCGACTTTCATGGCAATCACAAAAACAGGTTGATATCGGTAGTATTTTGGAGACGGTTCTCGCGACAGAAATTACCCCCATCAGCCTTTGCGTTAATGAACGAAATTCATTTTAATACAAAATGGTACACATCGTGAATTTTTCCATGAAAAATCATACCATTTTCCGGCTTATTGTCGACCGTTGTAGTCGACTATTTCGATAATTTATTCGTGAAAATTCATTTTTTCGTATTGTGCTCTCAATACAATCCCCGCTGTAACGGGTTTGGCTCGTTGAATCAATTCGCGAAACGGGAATTTTGTTTCGATATTCTGCTTTTGGCACAATGTTTGCTGGGCGTTATTGGCTTGACAAGCCACAAAAAAAAGGTAAGATGAGCATTCACAATGGTTTATTGTCGTATTTCCATGTGGTGGGTGATTCACATTAACAAACTTGGAAAGTTTTTTATGCGTCAACAATTCTCGATGGCGTGGGTTTTGATCGTTGCTTTAGCGTTTGTTGTCGGCTTAAACCGGTCCGGCAGTGCCGAAATGATTTCATACTCGGACTTGCATGCCCAGGCAGTCGTCGATTCGTTCAACGGCATGAACGGCAGTACCGGCCTTCATTTCGAAACACTCTACGGAGATTCCTACAGCACCATTCCAAGCGGAAATGCCATGGTGGTGATTTCCAACTACGGCACCTACAGCAATCCAAGTCAACCCACACCGTACGAGGGGATTAACCCCAATACAAGTGCATATAGTACAAGAGGAATCGCGGCGCCGGGTGAAATTGCATCCTTCGGCGTTACGGCTAATTTTACCGTTGATAAAGGAGAAACCATCGGCCAGCTCTCCTATAGTGACGGCAAATCCTGGTTGGCAGGTGGAGAAAAGTTTTTGACGCTGGGCGCGGCCTACCTCTATACAATGTATGCGACGGGTGAATTAGGGAGCAGGGACATTTCAACAAACGCCTACGTCGGAACAGTCATTCGGTATCTTCTTGGAGAAACGAGCACCATGGACGGCTGGTATATGACCAAGGCGTTAGCTCAGTACCTGCAACCGATGCTGGAGCTGAACAATATGGACTACTGGCTGACGGCATACGACCCGAACATCCACTATACAGAAATCGGCAACTACAGCGTGTTTGTCATGAATTCGTTAGCACCCACGTCAGGTCAGGCAGGCACGGACTATCTTTACGTCGCGCATGCGGCAATTCCCTATGACGGGAGCGAACCGTCGACGGCTCCGGAACCGGCAACCATGCTGATGTTCGGCATGGGAATGCTCGCCCTGCCATTCGCCCGCCGCCTGCGGAAAAAGCATTGCCAAACGGCTTGATTCGGAGGCTTCCAGTAATCACGACAACGAGACGCAAACGATATCGAACCGTTTGCGTCTCGTTTTGCTTTTCGACCGAACTCTCAGGCGTAATGACGGTATATATCACCATCCGTCATTACGCTTCGCTCCATTCCGACTTTTGATTTAAGTTACCGTGTGACCCAATATGGGGCGTCGCTCGGAGCGTTGAGGCAGCCGAGCGTTTCGTCGTCGAGTTTCGCAAGGAAGAGTTGGAATCCGCCCGCTTCCTGAACGGTCAGAATCTCTTCGCAACGGCCGGTCGCAACCGAAATGCCCATCTCGGCAAGGACTTGGTGGGCGCGACGGAAGACAACGAACATCTCCATCAGCGTCGTCGCCCCGGAACCGTTGACGATCAGTTGGACCTTGTCCCCCTTTGTCGCTTTGACGGCGGCGGCGAGTTTCTTGACCATCGTTTCGGCGATTTCGTCGGCGGCGGCGATTTTCTGCGGACCGGTACCACCCCCCTCGCCGTGCTGGCCCATGCCGATTTCCAGCATGTCGTCTTCGAGTGTCGAAATGTACTGCCCGGATTGCGGGTGCGTCGCGGTTTTCATTGTCACGGCAAGGGTTGCCATCGACCGATTGAACTTTTCGGCGACGGCGAGCACTTCATCAAGGCTCTTTCCAGCTTCGGCGGCGGCTCCGGCAACTTTCGCCAACGGAATGCAACCACCAAGACCACGTCGATCTTCGATCGGGGCGTCGATACCCGGCGCGATGTCGTCGGCGGTCAGGATCTTCTTGACGTTAATCCCTTCCTTGATCGCCATGTTCAGTGCGAGGTTGCCGTTCATCACATCGCCGGCGTGGTTCAGGATAATCAGGAGAATTCCGGCGTGATCCTTGAACATTTTGAGCGATTCGAGCACTTTCGGAGCACCGGGGGCGGCGAAGATATCGCCGACGACCGACGCGTCGAGCATCCCTTCGCCGACGTAGCCGCTCAACGCCGGTTCGTGTCCGGAGCCGCCGAGCGTCACGACCGCGACCTTGTTCTTCGGCTTCGGATTGGCGCGAACGACGATTTTGTCGGAAACGAGCTTCACTTTGCTCGCATAAGCCAAGGTGTATCCCTGCAAAAGCTCCGTGGTGAGATTGTTCGGATCGTTGATGAATTTCTTCATGACCATGGTAAAAGCTCCTTGATTTGAACGGTGAAAACGGTCGAAATGCGACGAATTGGTCGGATTCTACCAGATTCGTCGAGGCGCGAAAACCGGCGAGGTGAAAAATCCACGGCAACATGGCAGCCGGAAGCGGAGGGTACTCCCGTAGCGCCCGGTTTGTTGGATTCTTTCGGTAAAAAAACCGGGCGCTCTCGCCGGACTACCGGCTACGCTTCCGGCTGCCATTCGAGCGTGCCATCAGAACCACGAACAGGTGAACCCGCCGTCGACGTAAACGATGGAGCCGGTCATATAACTTCCGGCGTTCGGCGACAGGAGCAGCAGGGCGGCGCCGACCAGTTCGTCGGGGGTTCCGTAACGCTGCATCGGGGTTCCGCGCATGATATTCTCGACCCGTTGGGCGTCGAGCAATTTTTTGTTCTGTTCGGCGGGAAAGAAGCCCGGACAGATGGCGTTCACTCGAATTTTACGCGTTCCGAACTCTTGCGCAATGTTCTGCGTCAGATTCACGACCCCCGCTTTCGACGCCGCATAGGCGAAAACGCGGGAGAGCGGCTTGTCGGAGTTCACGCTTCCGATGTTCAGGATCGAGCCGCCGTTCTCGTTTTTCAGCATCGACGCGATGAACACCTGACACGCTTCCATGGTTCCCGTGAGATTCACGGCGAAAATCTTGTTCCATTGGGCCGGATCGACTTCGAGGAACGGCGTTCCGACGTTGATTCCGGCGCAGTTGACGAGCATGTCGACTTTTCCGGTCAACTTGAGCGACGCGGCAAGAAGATTGTTGAGCGATTCCCGATCCGTGATGTTCACCTGGCACGGCACCGCCTCGATTCCGAGCGCTTTGAGCTTTTCGACGCGGGCGAGACAATGTTCCTCGTTCATATCGGCGACGACGATCTTCGCCCCGGCCTGTCCGATTCCGGCGCCGAGTGCTCCGCCCAGTTCGCCTGCTCCGCCGATAATCACGGCAACTTGACCATCCAACCCGAACAACCCCTTCAAAAAATCAGCCGACGCCATGGAACACCTCTGTGATAATGATAATGGACGAACCTTGCCGCGTTGGGAAATCCTGATTCCCCTATTTTTCTTTGATCAAGTATAATCGTCTTCCGTGGGGTTTCAAGACAGGTCGAAGAGCTTTATACTGGGGAGTTGAGCAACATGCGGTACTCCGCGTTCCATTTAGCCGGTACTTCGTGAATAAAGTCCGGAGTACAGACACCGCCAAACTATTTTTCGTATCCATGAAATACACCTTGATGATTATCGTTTTGATGCTGCTGACCGTCGGTTTACCGACGTCGCTCCGCGCTTCCGATCATGACACGATCGTATTGGAACGTGTCCGCCAGATGGACGGAAAAATCGATCCCGAGAACGGTCTGCCGTGGGGAACGCACGGCGTCGCCAAGGGATACCACTCGAATTTTGACAAAGGAACGAAGGTCCACCCGACCCGTGCGGCCATCGGTTACGCCGCCCTGTTGATCGCCAGTCCGAATCGGGAGCATCAGGCCCAAGGGAACAAGATGCTCGACAAGGTGATCGCGCTGCAGGATCAGGACCCGAAAAGCCGAACCTTCGGAATCTGGCCCTGGTACGCCGAGGAACCGTTGTCGGCGATGGCGGCACCCGATTACAATTGGGCCGACTTCCAGGGAGCGGAACTCGTCGTTATTTTGCACGATTATCCGGACCGCCTGACCGACGAGATCAAGACAAAGGCGGAAAAGTCGCTGGAATACGCCTGCCAGGCGATTATCAAGCGGAACGTCGGGCCCGGATACACGAACATTTCGATGATGGGCGCAACGGTAACCGCGGCAGCGGGGGAACTGCTCGACCGCCCCGACTTCCTTGAATACGGACGGAAACGAATCCGCCGCAATTGGGACCACTTCAACGAAGTCGGCGGTTTCAATGAATACAACAGTCCGTGTTACACCATGATCGTGATCAAGGAATTGGAACGGATGCTCCGCTTCGTCAAGGACGCGGACTGCCGAACCGACGCCCGACGGCTTTTCGAGGCCGCGGCAACAACCATCGCGGAACACTACCACGTTCCAACGGGACAATGGTCGGGCCCCTTTTCACGAACGTATTCCGATTATCTCGGCGAGCGGGATCGCCAATCGCTGCTCCGCCGCGCCGGGCTCGTTCCCGAATCCGTTACGGAATTCGACGAAATTTTCGTACCGTTCATTCCGTTCGCGGAATCGCTCCGGCCGTATTTTCGTGACATTCCGAAAAAACCCCGGGAACGACACGACGTGTTCGCCAAGGGACGTCCCGGTTGCGAAGAGAACGGCACGACATGGATGGACGCCGAAGCCTCACTCGGCAGCGTGTCGTATCACTCGTTTTGGGAACAGGCTCGCGGTTTGATCGGATACTGGACCGTTCCCGGAGCCGCCCCCGCCGTGTTGCGGTTGCGATTCATGCACGACGACCAGGACTTCGCCAGCGCTTGGGGACGGCATCGGCAATCGGGACCGCGAATCGTATCAACGATCGGGCTGATCAGGAATTGGGGAAGCATGCATCCGTCGTTCGACCGGCCGAAGAACGGCGTTTTCAAAGGAAAATCGTTCCGAATCGTCTACCAACTCGCAACGAAGGGGGCGACCGTCAAACAACGGGACGCCTGCCGCTTCGAGCTCTCCGCCGGACCGATCGCCGCCGTGATTCATGTCGCGGAAAATAGTTCATTCAACGGCAAACCGATCGTTTGGCGGACGGAACAGGAAGACGGCAAGGCGATGCTCGTCGGAATCTGTTACGAAGGGGAACCGAAAGAATTCGAAATCCCGAAGTTGGATGACTTCCGCATCGCCGCCGGACTCGAACTGCTCCGCAAAGGAGAAAAACCGTCCGACGTTCCGATCGTTTTCTCCGACAGCGATTTCGAAACGAAAAACGAGGGAAAGTTCTACGGAACCGCTTGGCCCGGCGTGATCGACGGCAAACCGCTCCTCTCGCCATTACGACCGACGAACCGTTAGCCCATCGTGGATGGGCCTTTGAGCGAGCTTCCGCTCGTCGTGCCAACCCGCTGGACGGTCGCTTCGCTTCCGATCCAGCTGACGTCTGTCGTGAAAAATCAACGCCCCTGTTCATCCGCAAAATACATAAGATCATCATGCCTGCATCGCTTGATTGTATTCTTTGTCTCGCCCGGCAATCGTTGGAAGCGGCCCGGTTCGCATCGAACGATCCCGCCAAACATGAAGCCGTGCTCCGAAAGGTTCTTGCGCTCGTCCAGGAAAAAGGGTTCACGACGATTCCGCCGCTTGTCGGCCAGGAAATCCAGCGGATCGTCCGTTCCGAGACCGGCAACGCCGATCCCTATTCGGTCCCGAAACACCGGTTCAACGAATTGATGCTCGGTCTCCGGGATTCGTTACGACAACAAATCCGAACGTCGTCCAACCCGATCGAAACCGCCGTCCGACTTGCGATTGCCGGGAACACGATCGATTTTGCGTTGCGCGCCGACTTGAGCGACCCGATGATTCACGACGCCATCGACGTGTCGCTCCGACAACCGATCAACGGCGACATCGGCGTGTTCGTCGCGGCGGTCTCGAAAGCGCAACGAATTCTTTACCTGCTCGACAATTGCGGCGAAATCGTCTGCGACCAGTTGCTCATGGAGGAAATCCTGCGACTCCCGAACCCGCCGAAAATCGTCGCCGTCGTCCGGGGTGCCGCCGTGATCAACGACGTTACGAAAAAAGACGCCGAACAGGTCGGTCTCGCCGAAACGGTCCCCGTGATCGACAACGGCAACGACGGCATCGGGACCGTGCTCGAACAGGCGGGCGCCGAATTCATGGATGAGTTCCACCGTTGCGACTTGATCATTTCGAAAGGGCTCGGGAATTTCGAAACGCTCGTCGAATACGATGCCGTGCAACTTCCGCAAACGGTCTGTTATCTCTTCAAGGCGAAATGCGCGTTCATTTCCCGTTACGCCGGCGTCGAACTCGGCGACCTCGTCGTTCGGGTGAAGGACGCGCTGCACGGCTGAAACGCAAGCGTTTTTATTCCGGGACGATATTATTGCGGACGGCCCATAACGCGGCCTGCGTGCGGTCGGCGAGCCCCGTTTTTCGTAACAGGTTACGAATATGCTCCTTGACGGTCTCGACGCTGATTCCGAGTTTTTTCGCGATTTCCTTGTTGCTGAGCCCCTCCGTGATTTTTCGTAACACTTCGGTCTCACGCGGCGTCAACGGCTTGACGATTTCGGCGGTTTTCCGCGACTCGCCTTGGCGGAGCTGTCGGAGCAACTCCTCTTTCGTACACGATTCGGGGAAAAAGACGCAACGATATCGTCCGGAAAGAACGTCCCCCAACGCGACGAACGACGATTTTGTTTCGCAAATAAGAATCGCCGGATCGGCAAGGGGAACGGCGTCGTCGATTTTCGAAACGGTTTCCGCTTCGCCGACGACCTCGAATTCCGTCCCGGAAAGAAAAAAGCGGAGCCCGGCTCGAACGACCGACTGCTCCGCGACAAGAAGAACCTTGACCATGGCGTCTAACTCATGATTTCACGCAACCGTCCGAGTTCGGACGGCGCCGCCATCACGGGGACGTTGTATCCGCGGTTGTTGGGGAGCGCGGCGTCCGGATTGATTCCCGTCAATTCGTAAATACTGCCGAGCAAATCCTGCGGCGCGACGGGACGGTCGACGACTTTGTTCCCGAGTTCATCGGAAGCGCCGACGATTCGGCCCCCCTTGAAACCGCCCCCGGCAACCAGGGCCGAAAAGACGGGACCGAAGTGGTGCCGACCGCCGAACCACGGAGCGTTCATGTCGACTTTCGTCGTCCGACCGAACTCGCCGCACATCCAGACGACCGTCGTATCGAGGAGATTCCGTTGCGCTAAATCTTCGATCAGCGTCGCCAAACCGGCGTCCAGTTCGGGCAACTTTTTGTTCATCGCGTCGAAATGCCGTTTGTGGGTGTCCCAACCGCTCGAATTGATCGTGATGTAAGGAACCCCCGCTTCGACCAAACGTCGAGCCACCAGGCACGACTGTCCGAACGGATTGCGGCCGTATTTGTTACGGGTCGCGTCGTCTTCCGTTTTCAGGTCGAACGTCTTGACCGCCGATCCGGTGATCAGTTTGTAAGCGCCGTCGACGGCGGCGTCGATCTGCTCATAGAGCGCGTTCTTCGAATCGGCTTGGCCGAGCGCGTCGAGCTGTTTGAGGAACTCTTTGCGAAGGGCTTGGCGCTCCGGCGTGATTCCTTTGACGACGAACCCGGAAACGAGAAACGGATCCTGTGTCGGATTGCCGCCGGTCACGAACGGCTTGTATTTCGCGCCCAGAAATCCCGATTCGGAAAACCGTCCCTGGGCCGTCGTGAGGACGACATACGGCGGAATCGGATTATCGTAACCGTTGTCGACCCCCTTGAAAAGCGACGTGACGGCCCCGAGATTCGGATAGACGACACCGCCGCCGGGAACCCGGCCCGTCTGCATGATGTACGCCGCCTGTTCGTGGTGGTTGTTGCCGTGTGTCACGGAGCGAACCACCGAGAATTTGTCGGCTTGAGCGGCGAGGAGCGGCAGGAGTTGCCCGATTTTCATCCCGGAGGCCGCGGTGTCGATCGGCTTGCCGAGCGGTCCGCAATAGTCGGGCCCGGCGTCCGGTTTCGGGTCGAACGTGTCGGTGTGAGACGGTCCCCCCCACTGCCAGATTTGGATGACCGATTTCGCTTTGCCGGGTTTGAACGGTTTCGCCGGATTGGCAATCGGCGCCTCTTCCGGTTTCGGCGGAGGAGCCTGAGCGTTGGCACTGGGAAAACTTCCCAATGAAGAAACAACAGCCGCCCCGAGTCCCGAGGCGAGGAATTGTCGGCGTGAGGTGTTCATTGCTGTGGAGAGTTGAGAGTTGAGAATTGAGAGCGAAGAATGTGTTTGGAGCTCAAACACTTGCGTCCTTAACTCTCCACTCTCAACTCTCCACTCTCAACGGAATTTACTTCCCGTTGGCCCACCAATTGTCGCCGGTCATGCCGGTCAACTGGGGCCGTTCTTTGTCGATGGCGTTGTCGAGTTTCGACTGCGAAAGCGTGTTGAACGGATTGACTTCGACGCCGCCGCAAGCGACGACGACGGCGCGGCCGTTCTTTTCGATGGTCGCTTTGCTCGGCACAAACTTCGGCACCGGATAATCTTTGACGATCTTCAAAACGTGTTCGTTATTAAAGGCGGTCAGCTTGCAATTCGCTTGTTCGAGGAGCCCTTCCCGTTGGATCAGGGCGACGACGATTGCGATTTCCATGCAATTCTTCAGCTCGGCGAAGACCGGGTCCACTTTGGCGAGGGTGTCGTAATGGTTGGTCATTTTCTCGCACCAAGCGATCGCGGCCTTATCCAAATGGCCGGTCGATTGCCGCGAACCGCTTCGGGAGTCGACGTATTCGTCTTCGGAAAGCGCTTTCACCTTAACGCTGCCGAGCTGCCAAGTCAGCTTTTTCGAGTCGTGGGAGACGACGCTGTATTCCGGGGCAAGCCAGAATCGCGGGTTGATTTGCTTGGCGTTGGCGCCGAGCAGACTGACATAACTGGGAAGGCCGCGAACCATCGACGGTTCCTGTCCGAGTCCGATCCGCTTCATTTTATAGTCGGCGGCGACGAGGATTTTCGCGAAACGGCTTTGATCCGGGATTCCCCTGAGCGTCACGACGTTCATACCGTACGCTTTTTCGAGTTCGTTGGCGTAGGCGTCGGCGTTTTTCGCGGACATCGGCATCGACTGGACTTTCGCGGCTCGCGCTTGAGCTTCCGGCGTCGGATCGATCGAGCAGGAAATCACGCTCGGCCGTTGTTGGTTGTTCCAGGAACGGTAGACCGCGAGGAAGTCTTCCAGCCGCAGAATCGGACGCCCCGTCGTCTTGCCGACGACATTGCCGAAAACGTCGACTTTCCAACCTTCGGCCGGTCCGACGAGCAGAATATCGTTCTCTTCCGGAACGACGACGATGTACCGAATCGACGTCAACCCACCGAGAAAGCGAATCGAATCGGGAAACTCCTCTTTCTTTTCAAGGATTTGTCCCATTTGTTCGTTGAGTTTCTTCAACGAGATTTTTCGGATCGACGATTCCTGATTCAGGTCGCTCGGCAACGGTTCGAGCAGTTTGGCCAGCGTTTTGCCGACTTCCTCCATTGTTTTCTTGGGGGCCGTCTGCAAGACACCGTTGGCATCGATCTCGACACCGCCGACGGTCGATCCGCCGCTCGTCACGGTCGTCGACGTCGCCGCCAAAGAAAGACTTGCCGACGAGAGACACCAAACCAGCGCTCCCACCGCGAAACCCCACACCAGAATGCGTTGCTGCCGAACCATAATCACTTCCTTTTGATACCAAGTTATACTGTGACCGACACGAAATTGTACTTTTGTCCAACCGCTGCTTGCTGCACCAACTCGACGCAATCCCTTGGGGAAATCAGCGCTTAGATGTCGGGTCGGAGCAGCAAGCGATTGACCGCACGACCCTTTCTTTCCGTTGACGGTATCATTCATGTTTGAATCGGGTCGCGTCATTCAACGGCGACGTCGATTCTTCAACATTTCTAAAATACTGTATTTATCTGGATTGGGCAAGTCGGAAATTTGCGAAGCCGTCGGTTTTCTAAGAATTCTTCAAAAATAATTATTTTTTCACTTTTTTCCTTGACAATGCCGATCTTATGTGTTACGCTGTATTACAACAACAGTACAGCAATACGGAGTAGTCGATGTTCATTCAAATTGATTTAGCCGCCTCAACGCCGCTTTACGAGCAGGTCGTGCAGCAGATGAAATTCGCGATCGCCGCCGGGTCGCTGCCGGTCAACGAACTGATTCCGTCGGTGCGGGAGCTTTCGAAAGATCTGGCGTTGAACCCGAACACGGTTGCCCGGGCTTACCGAACCTTGCAGGACGAAGGGGTCGTCTATGTCCGACGAGGAACCGGTCTGGCGGTCGCCGCCGACGCACCGGAAAAATGCCGCGCCGAACGCAAAACGTGGTTCGAGACCCGTTTTCAAAAACTTTACGACGAAGCGGTCCGCAGTAAACTCGCCCCCACGGAAATCACTGAAATACTCACCCATTTAGCCGGTACCCCGCGCTCTTAAAACTATGAACAGCGTCATTCAACTCGAAAACGTCACGAAAAAATTCGGCCGCAATGTCGCCATGGAAAACATTTCGTACACCGTGGAGCCGGGAGTCGTCTTCGCGCTGCTCGGCGAAAACGGAGCGGGCAAAACGACGACGATCCGCGTGCTGCTCGGAATGTGCGATCCGGACGACGGCAAGTCGACGGTCCTCGGCCTCGACAGCAAACGGGAAGACTTGGCGATCCGGCGGCGTGTCGGATACGTTCCGGAGCAACCGTCGTTGTACGACTGGATGAGCGTTACGGAAATCGGCCGGTTCGCTTCCGCGTTTTACGCCGACGGTTTCTGGACGGAATACTGTCGACTCGTTCAGAACTTCCAATTGCCGTTCGACACGAAAATCAAGAACCTGTCGAAAGGAATGCGGGCCAAGGTTTCGCTGTCGTTGGCATTGGCTCACGATCCGGAACTGTTGATTCTCGACGAACCGACCTCGGGGCTCGATCCGATGGTCCGCCGTGAATTTTTGGAAAGCATGGTCGACCGTGCCGCGACGGGAAAAACGGTGTTCCTGTCGTCGCACCAGATCGGCGAAGTGGAACGGGTCGCGGATTACGTTGCGATCATGAAAAAGAGCAAACTGCGGCTCGTGGAACGGCTCGACGAACTCAAGGATTCGACCCGGCTCCTGACGGCGACGCTCTCCGAGTCGGCGAAATATTTGAAGGACGGCACGCCGGATTTTTCGGCTCCGTTCGAGGAAATCGTGCAGATGAAAGTCAGCGGCAACGACGTCCGGATCATCGGTCGCCGACCGGACCCGAACGCGGAGAGAGTGCTTGCGGAAGACGCAAACGTCGGTCGCTTCGATTTGTCGACGCCGTCGCTGGAAGAAATATTCGTCGCCTATATGAGTTAGCCGCGTCGGCCCCCGACGCGATCCAAGACCCAACACAACCTCAAACGCGTCGGAAGCCGACGCGGCTAACACCATGTTCATTGCAGTACTCAAGAAGGAATTCCGTCAGCACGCGGCGTTATGGATCGCGCTCTTCCTGTTCGTGATCGTGCTGCAACTGCTTGCGGCGATCATGTATACGTTGAGCGGATTGGGGAGCGTGCAGAAACCGTCGTTCGTCGGAATCGCCGTGGTGATTTCGTTTTTGTACGCGGCGGGTTCGGCGGCGATTGCGTTCTGCAACGAACACGAGGAGAAAACGTACACATTCCTGCGGTCGCTCCCGATTCCCTGCGGAAAACTCCTCGCCGGAAAACTCGGTTGGGTCATATTCAGTTCCGTAATCTTTGGTGCGGGAACCGTACTGGAATCGCTCCCGTGGGAAGCCGGGTTCGGCAATATTTCGTTGCAATATAACGAATCGTTAACAGTTCTGTTCGTGTGTACCTTGGGGCTTCTCTGTCCGATCGCATTCGGACTCTTTTGGTCGACGTGGTTCAAGTCGCAACTCCACGCTCTTATTGCAACGTTTATTTCGGGAACGGTGACGGTCGTCGCCATCATGGGAACGGTTGCGGAGTACGGCAACACTTATTCGACTCCGGAATCAGAAAGAGCCGCCACCATCGTTGTCTTGACCAGTCTCGTAACGCTCATCGTCGGCGCGGTCGCCGTTTACCGTGGATATTATTGGACGCAACTCGAAAAAAGAGCCGGGGACGCAGCGCAGCGCAGTCCCCGGACAGACCTTTTCGAAGACGCTTCTCCGGGGATTGCGCTGCGCTCCATCCCCGGCTCTTTGAGGAAGCGAGGCGAATTTTTGACGTTGTTCATTCACGCATTCCGTCAATCAAGCGGTTTGTTCCTGTCGGGAATATTCGTCGCGGTATTCGTCTTTTTCGTCACGTCCACGATTTTCCTGGTGGGGACTCTCTCGAACGGCCCGGACATCGTTGCGTCGTTGATTTTGTGTCTCGGCGGCATCATGGCGATCACCTACTGCGGCAGCGTGTTCTCCGCCGAGCAAAAGAATCACGGGGCGTTCTTCGCCGAACGGGGAATCTCGCCCGGCAAAGTCTGGTGGAGCCGCATCCTGGCGTTCGGCGTCCCGTATTTCGTTGTCGGTTTATCCTTGTTAGCGATTCCGCTCTACTTCGGAATTCGTTCGGCCTTCTTCAACGGCGTTCCGAATTGGGAGGTGAATGAAAAATTCTCGACGTTCATCATCACTTGCATCGGCTGTTACATTCCGGTGTTTTTCATCGGGCAACTCGTTTCGATGCTTTTTCGTAGCGGAATCGTTGCAATCGTGTTGACCGGAACGTTTACCTGGCTGTTTTTCATTTGGGTGGCACTCTTGACGGCTTACCTCGGACACTGGCCGACGATTTCCGTACCGATCGCGGTCGGCGGTCCGCTTCTACTCGGTTGTCTTGTTGCATCACGGCTTCGGATCGACGACTGGCTGCGCGGTCGGTCGCTCTGGAAGTCGAAACGCCCCGTCCTGACGGCGTTGCTCCTGCCGCCGCTGATTATTCTCGTTACGATTCCGCCGTACCGGGTTTATTCGGTCCCCGTCGTCGACATGGGCTACCGCGTCGATCCGTTGGTGTTGGAACGGCATCTCGTGTGGGATCGGTCGATCGACGAAAAACTCTGCCAATGGATGAGCATGTATTGGCGATGTCCTGCCGTCGGTTTGGACATTGAACGGGATAGCGCTTTCAATCTCGATGCGATCAAAAAAGCGATGCTTGATCCGAACGAAGCGATTTTCGATTATCAATGCACCAACTACGAACGGGAGGCTTTATGGTCGAGGAGTAATAATTGCCTTCCTTATGAAAACAACAAGGATCCGCAACAGCCGAATCGGATTATTCTCAGCAAAGTCGACACGGCAAAAATCGACAAAGGAATCGCGTTTCTTCGGCAGTTGGTCGAAAACCGCCCGTCGACCGCCGAACGGCTCAAACGAATTTATGAGGTGGAATACCGGCTTGCCAAGTATGGCGACCTGCCGCAGAATTATAGCAAGAAAGAACCGATTTTCACGGCCTTGGCCGTCTTAAAATTGATGCCGTGGGAACGGACCCGCATTCTCAAGCGATTGGCGTACGAATTCCAGATGCAATCTTACGCCGCCGAAAATGCCGACGACCTGATTTTTCGTAACAACGGCGATTTCAGGGAAATGGAACGGATGAGCCGGGCAACCGAGCGACGGTTGACACGCGATTCGTCGTCGCTCATCGACGGTCAATTTTCCATGCTGCATTCCTGGCGTATCAGCGGAGCCTGGTACGTTTACGAAACGGAATTGCAGCGTCGCGGCAGGATAATCCAGTTCGCGCTGGTCAAATACCGCAAGGAAAAGGGGAAACTCCCCGAAAAATTGGACGAACTCAAGACGGCCGGTTATCTCGACGAGATCCCCGGAATTCCCGGCACGAATTTTTCATTCTATTACGATCCGTCGCCGAAAAACGTTCCGGATAATATCGGTTACAAGTACAGACCGGGCGAAGCACTCCTTTGGGGCCCGCGGCTTGATTGGGTCAAGCGATACGATGGAAATCCGTTTCCGCCGAACGACGCCAAACACAGTTGGGCGACCTTCATCAACGGACACCGCTTCGACCTGAATTTCATGGAATAGTTAGCCGCGTCGGCCTCCGACGCGCACCCCCGTATTCACCGACGCCGCTACCATTATTCGACGACGATACGAAAACCGACGTCGAAGACCGGTTGGTACGACGGATAAACACGTCGGGCCGACGACGTTCCCCGATACGGCCGATCGTACCACGAACCGCCGCGAACGGCACCGGAATCGGTCCATTCCGCGACGTTGCCGTGCATGTCGTACAGTCCCCACGGATTCGGCTTGTATTTTCCCGGCGTCGTCTGCAGAAACGCACCGTCGTCGAACCGTTCGTCCTTCGGATAACGGTCGTCAAACGGATTCGGGTTCTCGATAATCCGAACCCCCGTGTAATTTTGGTACGATGTGCAGGCGACGAATTCCTTGAGTCGCTTGTCGCCGAAATTCGCGAACGGCGAAAAATCCGTGTCGAAATCTCCATACCAGAACGGCGTCGAGATTCCTGCCCGGCAAGCGAACTCCCATTCGAGTTCCGACGGTAATCGTACAATTTTTCCCGATTTCCGCGACAACCAGCGGCAGAACTCCTTCGCCTTGTTCAGTGAAACCCGAACGACCGGTAACTCGTCGGCGTTCACGTCGTAACCGCGACGGCCGAATTGGTATCCGCTGCGGGATTCGTGCCGACTGCCGTGCTTCGGGTCGAATTTGCGAAACTGCGCGTTGGTGATTTCGTACGTGCCCATTCGGAACGGCTTTTCGATTTGTCGGCCGTCGATGCTCCCCGTCGGAATCGGGACAAATTGCAGTTCCATGCCGTCGCCGAGGTCAAGCGACTGCGAAATTTGACCGGCCGTTGAATCGATTTCGACAAGAGCCGGGGATGAAGCGGAGCGCAATCCCCGGATAAGGTTTTCCGTCAGCGTCGGCCCGGGGATTGCGCTCCGCTTCATCTCCGGCTCTTTCGCTGTTTTGGCGAGTTCTTCGATGTCGAGGCCATCGGTTCCGTAGAGTTGCGCGAGTTCCAAGCGGCGCTTCGCAATTCCCGCGAACGATTTTCCGGCGATGTCGATCCAGTTGCCGTGGAACGGCGTGTTCATGTCGATCCACGTAATCAATTTGTCCCACGATTCGGCGTCGATTATTTTCCGTACGCCATAATGTCCCTCTTCGAGAATCTGGACGAGTTCCGTCGTGTTCGCGGCGTATTCCATCGGGACGAACATTTCGTAATCGCTCTCGATACCGGGTCGTCGGACGAACCGTTGCAGGTTATCGTAACCGACCGTGAACTTGCCGCCGCGACCGGTCCATTCGCTGCCGGAAATGTTCGACGACCAACCGACGATCATCCGGTTTCCCCGCAAGTCGATCGGGAACGGCTTGCCGTCCAAAGCGGTCCCGACGGGGAAATCCTTGACGATTGCGGTCTTGACGGTCTTTTCGCCCTCACCATCGTGACAGGCGATGCAATATTTGTCCAGAATCGGTTGGATTTCTTCCCGAAACGAAAATCCGCGAACATTCAGTTTGCCGAGCGTCGAGGTTGCGTCCGGTTTCGGCTTGTTCCACGGAACGATTTCCGCCGGGGGCTTCGTGAGCGACTTCGAAAGTTTGCTCACCTGAATCGGGGCGGTGTTTTGCGGTTCGTGACATCCGTTGCATTGGAGGAGTTCGCCGGGCATCGCGGTCATCCAACTGCGCATCACCTGCATCGCCTGCCCGTGTTCGTCGAGCGGTTGCACGGCAATCGGGAGGTTTGCCGGCGCACGAAAAAGGACGGAACCGTCTTCTTCGACCGGTACCGTTCCGAGAACGCCGCGAACGTCCCACGGGCCGTCCTGCCCGACCGCGCCGAGGAGTCCGCCGACACCGTGGTACGAAAAATGGTACGTAAAAACTCGGAGCGACTTCACGGTCTTCGGCGGGATTCCTTCGAGCCCCTTGCCGCCGAGAACGTCCGAAATGTAAACGAGCGCATCGTCCTTCGACAAATCGACTTTGTCCGGAACGATCGGCGGCCGCTTCGTTTTTCGCAAAGGAATCGGTTCGACCAGCGCGTTGCCGGGGAGTTCCTTGATCAGCGTGAGATTGTCGAACACGTCGACGAGATAGATTCCGAGCAGCGCGTTCGGCGTCGGTTTCATCGCGACGAGGAAATATTTGTCCGATAACGGGAACGGATGCACGAACTTCGGCCAACTGTTGCGGGTCAACCCGTCGGCGACGATCGCTTCGACTTTCTTTCCGTAACCGGGAATCCGCTGGACGGCCCCGTCCGCTTCGTAACGGGAAATCGCCGGATCAAGCAACACGAGTTCACCGAGCCGACCGTGGTCGTGATGTCCGCCGACCACGCAAACGACACGGCTTGAATGGTTCGGGATCGGTCTTGCAAAAAACGCCGAGGTCGGCCAATAACTGTTGCTCCCGTAAAACTCAAGCTGCGAGGTTCCATCCGGATTGCAATGGAACAACAACCGCGAATTCGAATGGGGAATGTCGGCGTATTCCCAACGTGTGTACAGAATCCGGCCGTTGTTCAGGACAGTCGGACACCAATTGTGTTCCTGATCGAAACAGAGTTGCCGCAAATTGCCGTCTTTGGGATTCAAGAGAAAAAGATTCGCGACATGCGACGCCCCGGCAACACAAGGAACGCCCACCATCGGAGCCGTGCTCGTTACACAAATCCGACCGTCTGGAAGATAACACGAGTCGTAAAAATCAATCCCTTCGGGAAGTGAAGAGTGGATAGTGGATAGTGGATAGTGAGGGGATTTTTGTTCCCGTTCGTTTGGTGAATTTTCGGAATTCTTAACTTCCCACTCTCCACTGTCAACTATCAACTCCGCAATGTTCCAACGGTTGTTCGCATCGACGGCGGAGAACATCAGTTTTTCGGCGTCGAAGTCGAGGTCGAGGTCGGTGATCGCGGTGTCCCGGGCCGGTTTGTGCACGGAAACGAGCGGACGCTCAGGCGATTTGATGTCGAGGAGCATGATTTCGTCATCGTAACCGTTTTTGGGAAGCGACGAATTGCTTTCAAAGTTGGTCGGAAAAGCAAGTCGCGGTCCTTTCAGGTTGCGGCGGACGCAAATCGCGGTTTCGAAATCGACCCACGGATTTTTCGTGACAAGCGCTTCGAAGCGAAGTTTTTCGAGTTGCGTTGTTCTCGCGTCGGAGTCCGGTTTCGACTTGATTTCTTCGAGCCGTATCAAAAAGTCGGGACCGTCGGGATATTTTTCGTTGCCGAAAGTCGCGATCAGATCGTCGATTGCCCGTTTCATCGCTTCGGGGGCCGGCGTCGCGGCGTTCGGATGCTTTCGGTTCGGATCGCTTCGGGGATCGTCGATTTTTCGTGCATTTGATCGATCGGGTTTCCAACCGACGGGAAAAGCGGCGTCGGTTTCGAACTTCAGCTTGGCGACATGTGGGAACGGACCGTTTTCCGCAACGATTTTAACCGTGTGCTTGCCGGTCGATTTGACGTCAAGCGGAATCGGCGTGTCCCAAACGGCGTCGGAAGAATTCCAACTTTTCGTCGTTTGACCGTTGCAGACGGTTCCAATATTCACGTCGTCGAAATAAACCGTCAACGGACGCCGTTGTAGTTGCGCAACGAAAATCGAGAATCGATATTGCGCAACAACGGGAAACGGAACGTCGAACTCGGCCGAGTTCGGATCGACGCCGCCGTTGGCGATGATCGGCGGGCCGCCGTTGCGGTACGTCTCCGTGAAGACGCCGACGTTTCCCCGGTCGAACGCCCAGGCATCGATCTCGAACGACGCCGCCGAAACGATCGATTGTTGAAACAGAAACAGGACGATCAGGAATCGGACGGACACGACTGGCCTCCAAACTCCGGAACCTTCGGTTCGCGGGCTAACGGGGAATGGTTGATTTTGCCTCCCATTTTACGTCGGGACGTTCTTGGAGTCAATCAATTCGGTTGCGGCGGTTTTGCGTTTGTGTATACTGAACATGTTCTTCTCAACCATCTCCAGTGAAAGGAAAATCCCGATGTTTCGAATCGTTTCGTCGTTGGTGTTCGTTTTCGTCGGTATTGCGGCGTTCGCACAGCCGCAACCGGAAAAGTTGAAACAGGTCGCCGACGGTCGACTCCAGGAAGCGCGAGCCTCCTGGTGGGGGTTCGACGCCGCCGATTCGACAAAATCGCTCCAGGCGGCGATCGACTCGAAAGTTCCGAAATTGATCGTCGATACGATGCCGACGCCGTGGATCGTCGAACCGCTCCGGTTGACGAGCGATCAGGAAATCGTTTTCGAAAAAGATTGCATCGTCCAAGCGAAACGAGGGGCCTTCAAAGGCAAGAGCGACTCGCTACTCACTATCGTTTCGCAAAAGAACGTCGCGCTTCGCGGCGAAAAAGGGGCGACGCTCCGAATGTGGATCGACGACTATCACGCCGCCCCCTACGAAGCCGCCGAATGGAGGCACGGGATCAACATCAAGAGTTCCGAGAACATCGTCGTCGAAGGACTCACGATCGCCGACAGCGGCGGCGACGGAATCTATCTCGGCGTTGCCAAACGCGGGGTTCCCTGCAAGAACATTCGGATCGCCGACGTCGTTTGCGACAACAACAACCGGCAGGGAATCAGTGTCATCAGCGCGGAGAAACTCCTGATCGAGAACACCATCATGAAGAACACGAAAGGGACCGCTCCGAAAGCCGGAATCGATTTCGAGCCGAACCATCCGAGTGAAGTGCTGATCGACTGCGTGATGAAAAATTGCGTCACGGAAAACAACGGCGGCTGCGGATACGCATTTTATCTGGTAAACATGCACCGTTCGTCGACGCCGATTTCGGTCCGGATCGAAAGTTGCGTTTCATCCGGCGATGCGTCCTCCGCGTTCGCGTTCTCCACCGGAAACGCTCCGGATGAAACGGTTCGCGGAACCGTCGAGGTCGTCGGTTGCCGTTTTGAAAAATCCGGCGACAGCGGCATTTTCGTGCGGAGCAAACCGACGGCCGGCGTCGCTCTTTCGTTCGACAACATCGTCGTCGACCGTTGCGGCGGCAAACCGGACACCCCCGCGATCCGTTTGACCGCCGGGGTCCACGACGAGTCGCCGGTCGGGAACGTCTATTTCCGGTCGGTCAGCGTTATCGACCCGACGGATCGACCGTTCTTCGACTACAAAGACGGTACGCGGTTCGGCTTGGGGCTCGAAAACGTCGACGGAACAATTGAAGTCGATCGAAACGGCCGAAAATCGCTGCACAAAATCGACGCCGCCTGGATTCAGGAGCGGTTTCCCGTCCGGGTCCTGAAACGGATTCCCCAATTCGAGCTTTCCGGCGTTCCGTTCGTTCCGTTGCGGGAACAGTCGGGGGACGACAATCAATCGGTTCCGTTGCTGCGTTCCCGCAACCGCGGCGAGTTTTGGTTCTACGCTGAAAAAGGATCGCCGCTACGATTCACGTTTCAGCAAGGACAGGTCGGTCGCTATTCCGGCGAGGAACGGAAGGTCAAGTTCACCGCCCCATCCGGCAAGGGGATTCCGCTGCCGAACCTGAAATTCAAGGAGGATACCGATTACCAACTCGACCGCGTGCCGGAAACCGGTGTTTATCGGTTCAATGTCGATGTCGGCGCAAACTGGGTGGGACTGAAAAAGACCAATCGTCCCGTCGTGCTGGCGGGAATTCCGAGGGACGTTCACCTGATTTCCACACGGGGGGAATTCTTCTTTTTCGTCCCGGAAGGAACGAAGGAATTCGGCGTCCGCGTCTCCGGCGAGGGTGCCGAACGGGTCAAAGCGTCGCTGTTTGATCCGAGCGGCAACGAAGTCTGGTCGGCGGACGACATCGAAGAAGTCGTCCCTTTCGAAGGATCAGCCCCCGGCGTTTGGAAAATCGTGTTCGACAAACCGACGCACGGTACTTTCGAAGATTTCTACCTATCGCTTGTCGGCATCCCGCCGCTGCTCGGTTTCTCACCGGATCTTCTTCTGAAACCTTGATGCGTGAAATATAACCCCGATTTATCAATAAATATTTATTGATTGCGGTGAGTTGTGCCGACATTGTTTGAAACCGTTTGAATAGCCGCTTTTTTCAACCCATCGCGGCTGGGCCGTCAACCGAGCTTCCGCTCGTCGTGAAAACCCACAGGATGGTCGCTCCGCTCCCGATCCTGCCGGCGCCGATCGTGAAAAAAATTCACGATCCCAGACGTTAGTTATACAAAAAACAAAAGTGGATAGCATATCACAAAAGCAGAATTATTTCAATTTTTACTGACAATATTACCAAAAACAAAGTGTCCTTTTTGAATCCTGCCTAATTTTTGGTGCGTCAATCATTGGCGTTTACCACTATTTTCCTTGTTTTACAGGATGAAACGGCAAGAGGGACTATAATAACCTGTGTTTGGGCAAATTTTCGATCTCCCCCAAATTAAATCAAATTTCTCCTTGACGCCTGTTCCGCGCGTGATATAATGCAAGCAATGAGTAATTAATTATCTATACTCAGTAATTTTGCCCCTGAAATAGATAATTTTTTATCCAATAAACAATACCGTCCCTGACACCTTGTTGATGACCAACACTCGATATAGAGGAGCTTTGTGATGAATCAGGACAACTCTCAAAATAAAGATAACCCGGTGAACGAGGCCAACGTTTCTCGTCGTTCGTTCTTCAAGGCGGCCGGACTCGGGCTCGGACTCGTTGCCGGAGCAACCGGTTGCGACGGCAAGCCGTCCGGCGGTACCGGCTGGGTTCCCGCCCAGTATGAAGGGAAAGGTAATTTCCCCGTTCAGGTTCGGGGCCGCGTTCCGATCGATCCGAAGAACCCGTCGATTTGCCGGGACGACTCGAAGTGCATTCTCTGCGGCCAGTGTGCCGAGGTGTGCGAAAAAGTCGAAGCGGTCATGGGAAACTACCAGCTTCCGCTGAAAAACGATATTCCGTGCATCGGTTGCGGACAGTGTACGCTTTGGTGCCCGACCGGCGCGATTGCGGAAACCTCTGGAATCAACGCGATGCTCAAAGCGCTCGACGATCCGAACGTTCACGTCGTCGTGCAAACGGCCCCGTCGACCCGGGTTGCGTTGGGTGAAGAGTTCGGTCTCCCGATCGGAACGAACGTCGAAGGTCGTCAGGTCGCCGCACTGAAGAAACTTGGTGTGAACACCGTGTTCGACACCAACTTCGCCGCCGACATGACGATCATGGAGGAAGCGACCGAATTGGTCGGACGGATCACCGGTAAAGTCAAGGGACCGGTCCCGCAGTTCACGTCGTGCTGCCCTGGTTGGGTCAAGTACTGCGAATACTATTATCCGGAACTGATTCCGAACCTGTCGACGGCCCGCTCCCCGATGGGAATGCTGTCGCCGCTCATCAAGACTTACTACGCCGACAAGGAAAAAATCGATCCGAAGTCGATCTTCTCCGTGGCGATCATGCCGTGCACCGCGAAGAAATACGAAGCGGCCCGCCCGGAAATGAACAACGCCGGCGTCAAACTGGGCGACCCGAACATCCGCGACACCGACTTGGTGCTCACGACCCGTGAGTTGGCCCAGTTGATGAAAATCAAAGGGATCAACCTGATGGATCTCGACTCGGCTCCGTACGATAAGGTGATGAGCCAATACTCCGGCGGCGGCGCGATTTTCGGCGTGACCGGGGGCGTGATGGAAGCGGCGGTGCGAACGGCGTACTGCCTGATCACCGGCGAAAAAGAGCCGCCGAAGTTGGTCTACGATGCGGTGGAACCGATTCGCGGCCTGAAGGGAATCAAGAGCGCCGAACTCGACGTTCCGAAGGTCGGCAAGGTGCGTGTCGCCGTCGTCGCCGGAATGGACAACGCCAACGAGGTGCTCAAGCGGGTCAAGAACGGTTCGGAACAGTTCCATTTCATCGAGTTCATGGCGTGCCCCGGTGGTTGCATCAGCGGCGGCGGCCAACCGAAATCGTCGCTCCCGCCGTCCGACAAGGCGCGGACCGCCCGAATCAACGCTTTGTACACGATCGACGAAAAGAGCACGTTGCGACTCTGTCACGAAAATCCGGAATTGAAGGCTCTGTATGCGGATTACTTCAAAGAAGGCGGACCGAACGGCGAATTGGCGCATCAATTGCTCCACACGCATGAATACCACGACCGCAGCATGAACCTCGTTGCGAAACGATAACAGGTAGGCGACTGACCGCCGGGCGGTTGCGTGTGGTACTCCGCACCGGATACCGCTCACTAGCACCGAGTCCGGAGTACCGGACGTTGCAGCCCGGCGGTCGGCAACCTACCAAAATGCGACCGATTTTACATATAAAACACAACATACCATATTCGGGAGATACACCATGAATAATTTAGCCGGCCCCATGAAAGGTGTCCTTGTCGATCTGACGAAGTGCATCGGCTGCGGCAGCTGCACGGTCGCGTGCAAAATGTACAACGGCAACAAGTGGATCGAGGAGAAAGCCCCGACCGACGGCGAAAAGGCGAAACTCGCCGACGAAAACTGGACCGTCGTCAAGAAATGTACCGTCAAAGACGCCGACGGCCAGGAAGCGTGGCGGTTTTCGAAACAGCAATGTTTGCATTGCAAAGATCCCGCGTGCGTCACGGCGTGCCTCTCGAAGGCGTTCCAGAAAACGGACGACGGGCCGGTCGTTTACTATCCGAACAACTGCATCGGTTGCCGGTATTGCATGATCGGCTGCCCGTTCAATATCCCGAAGTTCGAATGGAACAAAACGTTCCCCGTGATGACGAAATGCTCGATGTGCAGCGGCCGTGTCGCCAAGGGAGAAGCCCCGGCGTGCGTGACGGTCTGTCCGACGAACGTGATGAAGTTCGGCGACCGCGACGAACTCATGAAAGAAGCGAAGCAAATCGTCGAGTACGATTCGAAATACCAGAAGCACATTTACGGTGAAGAGGAAGCGGGCGGAACCTGTTGGATTTACATTTCCGACCGACCGTTCAGCGAACTCGGCTTCAAGACCGACGTGCCGAAGAAGGCGGTCGCGCAGGTCACGGCGCCGTTCATGCACTACAGCTTGCCGCTCGGCTTGATGTGGGGCTGTGTTTTGGCGGGACTCTATTTCATCACCGGTCGCCGGGATAAAATCCAGGCAGCCAAGAAGAAAAAAGACGAAACGGAATAGTTAGCCGCGTCGCCGTGCGACGCGCTTCCCCCGGTAAAACATCCGTAATTTTGTATCAACACCTTCAACGCGTCGGAGGCCGACGCGGCTAACATAGATTTATTCTTCCTATCACCATGAGCGATATTTCCATGCACGACCACGGCGACCCGACCCAAAAGAATATTCCGAATTCCGTCAAAGTTCCGTGGAACGTCAAACTCGAAGGAATCGGCGTCCGCGTCAATCTCGAACGTTGGACCTTCAAGTTCACCCCATTTCGCCTTCTCTTGCTCGGCATTACGGCTCTCTCGCTGTTGGCGATGGCGTACCGCCTCGTGATGGGGCTCGAAGCGGTCACGAACCTGAACGACGCTTGGCCGTGGGGACTCTGGAAAGCGGTCGCCGTCTTCGGCGCCATTGCGTTGGCCGGCGGCGGATTCGGTTCCGCGTTTCTCGTTCATGTGTTGCATATCAAGGCGCTTCAACCGATTGCCCGAACGACGCTTGCCGTCTCGATGATCGGATATTTCCTCGGCTTGGCGGGCCTGTTCCTTGAAATCGGTCGTTGGTTCAATTTCTGGCCGCCGTTCTATTCGTGGGGCCACACCTCGCCGATGTTCGAGACGTTCCTCTGCATTTCGACATACACGGTCGTCCAATGTTTCGAATTCGCGGAAATCGTCACGGAAAAAATCTTCCGCCAACTGCACTGGATTTTCGTCAAAATTCTGCCGCTCATGATCATCGTCGGCGTCATGCTCCCGACCATGCACCAGTCGACGCTCGGAACCCTGTATCTCCTTGCCGAAGGAAAGCTCAGCCCGCTTTGGTGGAGCCCGATCATTTACGTCTTCTTCCTGCTCTCGTCGCTGTATGTCGGTCCGGCGACCGTCGCCGTGATTTCCGTGCTGAACGATTGGTCGCTCGGATACCGAATTCCCGTCGCGCCGATGCGGCTCCTCGGCCGAATCGGCGGCGTCCTGATGCTCGTTTACCTCGTATTGCGGATCGGCGACCTCGTTGTTCGCGGTCAAATGGGAGCAGCTCTGAACTTCAGTCCGTTGAGTCTGCTCCTGATGGCCGAAATCGGTCTCGGATTGATTGTTCCGCTGGTGATCATTTTCTCGCCGCTTGCCAACAACCGTTTCTGGCTCGTCATGTTCGGCATTCTCGGCAGTTTCGGCGTCTTCTTCAACAGGGCCAACACGGTCATCG
>JAVBPI010000245.1:0-7237 GCA_031549705.1 Thermoguttaceae bacterium | reverse complement strand
TCGGCCCCGGTCCCGGCGACGACTGATCGGAACCACCCCTGCCGAAATGCGATCGAAACCGATCGAGTCCCGCCCCCGGTCCCGGCGACGACGGACGCCTCCCCCGACCGACAAGAGCGCCGCTTTGATCAATTTCTTTCTTGATTTCATTGCGAACGTCGGCAATCTCTTTTTTGTTCGGCGCCAATTTAACCGCCTGATCAAGATCGGCCATCACCTCGTTCATTTTGCCGAGCCCCAATTTCAGGAGCCCGCGAAAGAAATAGGCCATCGCATTGTCAGGAGCCCGCTTGATGGCTTCGTCAAATTCGAGAAGCGCTTTTTGGGCAAGCTCCAATTGTTTCGGAGGCGGAATGTCCTTAATGATCATGACGATCTGGAGCCCCCGGAAAAACGGAATAGAAGCCTTGTGCATTTCCCGGTGCTTTTGAATTTGGGCCGAGTCTTTTTTTCGGACGAGCTCGATCGCCTTGTTCAGCTCGTCTGGAGGAATGCAGTACGCAGTCCCCTCGATTTTCGCTTTGAGCGTTACCACGCCGAGGGCGCAGCCGTCGCCGTCGAGAACCGGCCCGCCGGAATTGCCCGGATTGACCGCAATGCTCAATTGGTAAAACAATTTGTCATCGACGTCCGTTTGCGTGCTGAGAATTCCTTCGCAGACGGCGTTTTCCAAGACGCCGCCGTCCCCCCGCCCCGGATTGCCGATCGCAATGATCTTCTGTCCGCGGCGAAATTTGTAATCCTTGACCGTTGGAATCGGGCGATGCTGGAACGTCGGAATCTGGAGGAACGCAAGGTCCCGATCCGGATCTTCATAAAGAAGTTGCGGCTTGAACGGGCCCTTCATCGCTCCGTTTTCGGAGGGGAACGAGAGCTCCAGTTCGGCAAGTTCCTCCCCGGCGATGACGTGACTGTTCGTTGCGATAATCCCCGGCAGGACGACGAACCCGGTTCCGCTCCCCTCTTTTCCGAGGATCAGCGCAATGGAATGCTCGACTTCGGCAACGATCTCCTCCGTGGGGCGGGCAGTCTTTCGCTGTCCGATCGGGGCCGGATCCGTTCGGACAACAGGAGGAGGGGGAGGATCAGGAGCCGGCGGCGGGTCTTCGGGGTCCGGCAAAATCGGCTGGCGCGGTATCGGAGCCGAAGACGCAAAGCTGCTCTCTTTCGACAGATAAACGCCTACTCGAACAATAATGCCCAAGGTAACGATGCTGACGACAACAACGATGATCAATCGAATGATCGCCACAAAAGGGTCCGATTGGTTTCTCTTGATCGCGGCAACATAGACGCCTGAGTCGGCGACGGCGTGCGGTGGCGGAAACTGCGTCGCCGGGTTCCACAACGGAAGGTGGTCGAACTGCGATGGCGATTTCGCGGGGACGAACACAGCTGAGTCCCAGAGGTTGTTTTCCGGAAGGATTGGCTTCGGCGTAACCGACGGCACCGGCGGCGGCTGAGGAGGAACCGACGCAATGATCTTGGGGGAAGATGGTGGCGGCGATTGGATCGGTGGTGCGTTCAAAATGCCGGACGAGGTCAACGTCGACGGCGTTATTGCGGAATCGACCGGCGGCGCATTCAAGATGCCGGACAACGTCAGCGTCGACGACGTTGTTGCGGAATCAACGGGGAACAATCCCTTGACACATGCCGCATCGACCAATTTTCCCTCTTCGGTAAGGAGGGGCGTCGTGGGAACGATCACACCATTGTCGGCCAAGCTTTTTAACGCCTTGGACGAAATGGGACCGACTCTATCCAACGATGCGTTGAGGTAGAACCATTTTTTTTGCGACATGATGCCATCCCTTAACGTCGTTCATGGTCGGTTTCGAGGCAGCGGGAGTATTATCTTGATTTTCTCACACGGTTCGGAAAAAGCAAGTGTTTTTCCGATTTTTCGTCGAAAAATCAGTCGTCGCGGAGATCCCTGATGGGGGCGTAACATCAAGAGGGGATAGAACGCTCGTTCTATTGCATGGCAATCGCAACGGCTCCGGCGAGTCCCGCTTCGAGACCGAGGCCGGTCTGTTCGATCGAAACCCGTGGATTGGCGTCCCGGAAAATTTTCGCCCGGAACGATGCTTCCATCGACGGCAGGAGAAGATCGAACGATTGCGAAACGCCGCCGCCGATCACGACTTTTTCGAGATTTAAGAGATTAACGGCGTAACTCGCTGCTTTGCCGATGAGCGATCCGGTGTATTCGAAGACGGAAATCGCGATTTCGTCACCGAAACGGGCAAGCTCCGCGATTTTTTCGGCGGAAAACGCAACCATCGGAATCGAAATCGCTTCCTTGCGCAGTTCGCTGAGGTTCTTCAACCGCTCCGCGTACCGTTTTGAGATTCCCGGTCCGGCGGCTTCTGCTTCGAGACAACCGTAATTGCCGCAACCGCAACGAAATCCACCGTGTTCGGTCGCGCAAAAATGTCCAATTTCACCGGCGTTGCCAAAGTGTCCGGCGTAGATATTGCCTCCAAGAACCAAACCGCCGCCGATTCCATTGCTGACCGTCATCCAAAGAAAATCGGTCGTTTTTTTGCAGATTCCGAACGAGCGCTCCGCCAAGGCACAGGCGTTCACGTCGTTTTCGACGAAGACCGGCTTGCCGCCGTATCGCTCGGAAAGATGCTTCGCCATGGGGAAATTGCGAATGCCGGAAAATGGGGCGTAAATCCAAGTTCCCGCCTTGGGGTCGGTCAAACCGGGAATCGTGACACCGATTCGCTCCACGGCCGACATATCCAACTCGTTGACGCTTCTGTCGATCAGATCGAGTAGGGCGTCCATCGTGCAGTCTGATGCAAGGGACCGCTGCGAGACATGCAATAATCGGAACGCACCTCCATCAACGGCCGCAATGGCCGTCCGGAATTTAGAGCCGCCGATGTCGATCGCAAGAAAGGACATAACAAACGCGCCGAACCGAAGTTCGGCAGCTAAACACGACAGGACTAATCTCTCGGTCGAACGGCTCCGGTGAGGCCGGCGTAATCGACGCGGTCTTCCGGGTGCCAGAGGGGGAGCCCCTTCCGAACACGTTCCGCGAGGACTTCGAGCTTTGCCGGAGAACCGGCAGGGGCGTCCGTCGGCCGAAAATCGTCGGTGACGACAGGCACGAAGTCCTCATCATGTCCCGTTTCTAAAATTGCATCAAACACATTTTTCATGGCATCACCTTTTGCTTCTTATCCGATATCTATAGGATTCGCCGAGTGCATCCTTACACAGGGCGTGGGCGCAAACATATCGTCCTCAATAATTCGCGGGTCGCAAGCCGAGAAGAGCTTTTCCGTAAAAAAGCCGATTCACATGACGTTTTGTCGAGCTAGGCCGACAAACGATGTCACAGAGTCAATCTCTGAACGCACTACGCACATTCCGCGCACAATGGGAGCATTATACTCGGCGAACCTTCGGCGTCAAGGGGAAATCCTTCGACAAAAACCCAAAAAATTGGTTTTTTGAAAAAACTTCTCCGCCACACAGAGGCAATACCATCAAGATTGTGACGACATTGTACGGTTGAACACTGAAAAGGCAAGCCCCCCGACAGAGGGAAATCGGGCTTTTGCGGCAAAAAGTTTGATTTTTTGCAACATAATGGCAAAAACCGGGATTGTTCGGAAAAACGCCTCTTACTCCGCCAACGCCAACTTGCCGTTTACTTGGTCCGCGCGGACACTTTCGGTGTTCCGGCTTAATGGGCAATTCACTTGACGGTTTATCTCCCTTGGTTTGCCTCATGTTACTCTTTTATCCAATCCGGTCGACCCCATCTTTTCCTGAATTGCCGACCCAATATTGGCAAAGAGGATGAAAATCACGGTTGATTTTCATCGCTCAAACGCCGACAACAAAGATGATGCTCTCGATTTCTTGCGAAAGAGCGATTCGGATACTATACTTAAATATTGCGATGATCCCGATTCTGACCTCCAAGTTCGTTCCCGGACTTTTTAAGACTGCCAGAACACCTTTCGAACAATCGACAATGATCGACCCCCCTCCCGTGATGCGGTTCACGCATCCGCTTCCGTTCGGTGCCATTCTGCATGACAACGGCGTTCAATTCGTCGTCGTCAGCCGAAACGCCACGGCCATGAAGCTGTTGCTTTATAATAAAGTCTCGGATCCTGAGCCGTCGGATATTATTCACTTCAGTCGTGAAGAAAACCGTTGGGGACACGTCTGGAGCCTTTTCGTCAAGGGGCTCAAAGCGAAGCAGCTCTATCATTTTCAGGCGGACGGCCCCTTCGAGCCGGAAAAGGGACACCGTTTCGACGGCCGTGCCCGTTTAATCGATCCTTACGCCAAGGCGCTCGCCGGAACCTTTTTGCCGTCGCCGGACGGAATCGTCAGGCCGCCGAAATGTGTCGTGATCGACGACGACGATTTCGACTGGCGCGGCGACCAGCATTTGCGGCGTGATCTTTCGAAATCGGTGATTTACGAGTTGCACGTCAAGGGATTCACGAATTCCCCCACCAGCGAAGTCAAGCGGCCGGGAACATACCTTGGACTGATCGAAAAGATTCCGTATTTGCAGGATCTCGGCGTTACGGCGGTCGAATTGATGCCGATCCACGAATTTCCGATTCTCGGCACCGACGGTAAAGAGTCGCGGATCAAGAATTACTGGGGATACGATACGATGGCGTTTTTCTCGCCGCATCGGGGTTACGCTTACGGCGAGGAGCCCGGCGCCCAAGTTCGTGAGTTCAAGGAAATGGTCCGCGCCTTCCACCAGGCGGGAATCGAGGTGATCCTCGATGTTGTGTTCAATCATACCTGCGAGGGAAACGAGCACGGCCCGACGCTCAGTTTCAAGGGGCTCGACAACACGATCTATTACATGCTCGACCGCGGCCAGTATTACAAAAACTACAGCGGTTGCGGCAATACGGTCAACGGGAACCACCCGATTGTCCGCGAGATGATCTTCAACTGCTTGCGGCATTGGGTGCACAATTACCACATCGATGGCTTCCGGTTCGACTTGGCGTCGATCATGGCACGAGACCAAAACGGCAATTTACAGGCGAACCCGCCGCTGATCGAACAGATTTCCGAGGACCCGCTTCTCGCCGACACGAAAATCATCGCCGAGGCTTGGGACGCTGCCGGAGCGTATCAGGTCGGTTCGTTCGGCTCGTACGGTTTCGGCTCCCAACGCTGGGCGGAGTGGAACGGGAAATATCGCGACGACATCCGCCGGTTTTGGCGGGGAGACCAATGGATGACCGGCGCTCTGGCAACGCGGTTGTCCGGTTCGGCGGACCTGTATTCCCACAGCGGACGCGGACCGCAGAGCAGCATCAATTTCGTGACCGCCCACGACGGATTCACGATGAACGATCTCGTTTCGTACAACGACAAACACAACGCGGAAAACGGCGAGAACAACCGTGACGGCGAGAACAATAATTGCAGTTGCAATTACGGTTACGAAGGGTCGCCGTCCCCGAACCGGGCGATCGAAGCAACCCGCAGCCGCCAAATCCGGAATATTTTCACGACGCTGCTGTTGAGCCAAGGTGTTCCCATGCTGAACGCCGGCGACGAGATGCGGCGAACTCAACGGGGAAACAACAACGCCTATTGCCAGGACAGCAAGATTTCGTGGATCGACTGGCAGTTCCTGAAGAAAAACGCCGATGTTCACCGTTTCGTCAAGGAATTGATCCGCTTCCGCAAAAAACAGGCGGCGGTGCGGCAACCGTATTTTCTGACCGGCCAGCCGCGACGGCCGGGTGGACTGCCGGACATCAGTTGGTACGGCCCCCAAGGCGGATCGGTTCCATGGAACCAGGCGTTGGAGCGGAGCCTGACCTGCCTGCTCTCCGCAGTGACGCCGACGCCGGAATTCGAAGGGTCGTTATATCACGTCCTGATGATGTTTCACGGTGGTTGGGAACCGCGAGAGTTTGTTTTTCCGGCTGTTTGCCAGAATTTTTCCTGGAAGATGTTCATTGACACCGCTTCGGCGTCTCCGAACGATATTTTCCCGAACTTCGACGGCCCGAAACCGGATCTCAAGGCGGCAGTGAAGTTTCAGCCGCATTCCGTGAAGGTGTTTCTCGCCGAAGCACGGTGAGAAGTATTCCGCGCTGCCGTATCAAAACGGGTTTGTTTTTCCTCCCCTTTCCCGAGGGAGAGGGTTAGCTCTTTTGCGCGGAGTACCGGCTAAATCGCAAGCGTTGGGCAAGTGCTTGCATCAAAAGGGGGTCGCGATACAATTTGTGTATTCGCAAACCATGAATTCACGAATTTCGACAAGATGAGTAAAGAAAAAGAGAAAGCCTGGGGGGGCGTTTTCACGGAAGGGACCGACCGCCGTGTCGAACTGTTCACGGAGAGCATCAGCTTCGACCAGCGGTTGTACGAAGCGGATATTCGCGGCTCCATGGCTCACGCCCGGATGCTGTCCGATGTCGGCGTGCTGACGCCGGAGGAATTCAAGAAGATCGAAGAAGGACTTCTGGCGATCCGTCGCGAAATTGAAGACGAAAAATTCGAGTTCAACGTCGAACTCGAAGACATTCACATGCATATTGAGCACGCGCTGATCGAAAAGATCGGCGACACCGGTCGGAAATTGCACACCGGGCGGAGCCGCAACGATCAAGTCGTTACGGATTTACGGCTCTGGGTCCGCGATGCGATCGACCGCATCGACCGGCGGCTCATCGACGTTCAGGCCGCTTTTGTCGGACGTTGCGACGCCGATTTCAACGTGATCATTCCCGGATACACGCACACCCAACGGGCGCAGCCGGTGCTCGCCCCCCATTATTGGTTGGCGTATTGCGAAAAGCTGGAACGGGACCGCGAACGGCTTAGGGATTGCCGCAAACGGGTCAACACGCTCGGGCTCGGCGGCGCGGCGTTGGCGGGGACCAGCATTCCGATCGACCGCACCAAAACGGCGGAGTATCTCGGCTTCGAACGGATTGCCGCCAACAGTCTCGACGTTTCGAGCGACCGCGATTTCGTGCTCGAAGCGGCGTTCTGCCTCGCGGAGATTGCGCTCCATTTCAGCACGCTCGCCGAGGAATGGATCCTCTGGTCGACGTCGGAATTCGCGTTTCTGCGTCCGCCGCAACCGTTTTGCACCGGATCGTCGATCATGCCGCAGAAGGTCAATCCGGACGTCCTCGAACTGATTCGCGGCAAAACCGCCCGAATCGTCGGAAACCTGCAAACGCTGATCGTGCTGACGAAAGGG
>JAVBPI010000123.1:0-36706 GCA_031549705.1 Thermoguttaceae bacterium | reverse complement strand
CGACGGATTCTCGACGGTACGGCTGTCGATGAAATCACCGGCCGCATCCGCCGCATAGTCGATCCGTTCCTCATACAAATCCCTGACCAGCGTCGCCGTATCGTTACGGGACTTGTACTCCCCCTCTGAAACCGCTCGCAGGTAGGCGACACGGTTGGCGACATCTTGTTTGCTGACATTCTCCGAAAGCTGGGTGAGGGCGGCGGTGGCGACATTGGTCGCGGCAAGGAGGGCGTCGTTATAGGCGGCATACGCGGCCGCAACCCCGCTCGCGAGAAACGCGGCCGCTTGATTTTCCGCCAGTGCCGCATTGCCCGCTTTATGGAGCAGCTCGGATTCGAGGTTGGCGTTATTTCCGGCGGAGGCGATTGCGAGGTTGTACGAAATCGAGGCGGTTTGTCGATGATATTCCGAAACGGCATCTTTGCCGTCGCCGATTTCTTCCTGAAGTGCCCCGAAGTATCCGCCGAGGACGGACCTGAAATACTCGTACGAGTTGGCGATCTCCGCCGTTCCCCCCACTTTCAACGCATCGATGAACGATTTGTTGTAATTGTATCCCGAGGAGACCGCGCTCGCGTTGAAACTCGTGCAAACGGAGTCGAGCACCTCGGCGAAATCGCCGCCGATCTCGAAACCGGTCCGGTCGACACCGACCCCGATGGCGATGGATTTGTTCCAATACGCTTCAAGAATCGCGATGCACTTGTCCTGGTAAGTTTTTTCGTAACTGGAAACGGCTTTCGTATGGCGTTCACCTTCCTCGAAGATCGCTTGCCGATATGTTCGTTCGTTTTCGATCCATTCCTTGTCGTAAGTGTTGCTGCGTCCGAGGACTTCCTGGGCGGCGGCTTTGTCGTTCTGATTCGCTTGTTCCGAACACCCGCAACCGGACGCATGCCCGGAATGGTCATGCCAAATCTCCGCATTATTTTTGTCACGTTCATACCATGTATCCACTTCGTCACGTCGCAACGTCGCGAATTTACCCTCATTGTTATTGCGAAGCATTTCCCATTCGTCGACGTCCAGAAGAGTCGAATGCTTGAGTTCGTTGGTTTTGGCCTTGTCACGCTCTTTGACGGCATCCAGCGAATCGTTACGGAGTTTAAGGTTTCTCGTATTAATCTCTTGTTGGATGCTCAGTTTCGACTGGGAGCTTTTCGCGGCGGCATCGAACTGTGCTTCCACGGTTTTTTTCGAGGCGGTCCATTCCGCGCTCGCCTGTTCCCCGACGAAGAGGACATAGGCGTCGACATTCTTCTTGGCCTCGAGAAGGGAATTGGTCAGTGACGTTTCGACCGTTGCGCCCCACCCTGCGGAAGTATCGGGATTGACAAGCCAGGAAGCGAGCGATCCTGAAGCGGAAGCGGCGATACTGTTCGACGCCGCCTGCCAGGCCGATGCGCAGCTGAACGCAAATGTTTTCATGCGGTCGATGAGACCGAGCATGAAGACTTTGTAAGCGCTTGTCACTTTTTGTTCATACGCCCGCACGGCTTGGGCCATTTTATCGGACGCGTTTTTCAATTTTTGATTTTTATCTTTTTCGAACGAGCACCGCAAGTCGGCGATCTTCTTGGTGTAGGTGCAATTTTCGTTGGCCAGACTGCGTTCGCGTTTGGCATGCGCTTTGATGATGGCCTTTTCGCGTGTCTCCTCCGCGGTGATTCGTTTCTTATTGAACGTGCGATTGATATTGCGGATGGCGCAATCCCGCGCATAACCTTCGGAGGACAAATTACTGATCTGCTCCTGTTCTTCTTCGTAGATGTCCCGCATTTTATCGGCGAACGCCTTGCCGGCGGCATTCATCTCATCCCTGTAGGTTTGACTGATGGCGTTGATTTTTTCGTTGTGAATCTTGAGCGCGTTCTTATAAACGCCCGACTCTTCGAATACCGAAGCGGCTGCTTTATCGTACGATTCTTTATTGGTTTTGTAGGACGACTGATACACGGCGTAAGCATTGTCGATCGTCGTATTATAGGTGTTGGCCGCCGCGTTGTAGGCGGCATTGAATCCCTGCTTCGCTTGACCGATTGAAAATTCATAAACGGCCTTGATTTGAGCGACTTGCGCCATGTAATACGGATCGTTGCCGATATCGGGAACATCTCCGCCGAAACTCGGCAGCGGAATGTCCGGCATCGGGTTATTGGCAAGAACCGTCTGGTCGTTTTGCGAAATCCCGAGATTCGAAATATCCCCTTGTGAATTCCCGTCGACCCCACTGTAGTCGGGCGCAGAGGTCGAGGTCGAACCATTCGTGGCTCCGCTGTTTCCGTCGCCGTTTTCCGGATTTTCCGTGCCGGTATTCGTGGAATTGGTCAGTTCCTCTTGAGCATCAAGGTACGCGTTATATTGCGTATAGAAGGCCGACTGTCCCGCAAGAAGGACGCTTGTGTCGTCACCGTCGGCGGGATTGAGCAACATGAACTGCGTTATTTCCGTAACGGAAGTTTTGTGTCCGTACGAGTAAATGTACGCTTGGCCCGTGAGAGCCCCTTCGGCGAAATACTCTGCGAATGTTTGGCCGGAATAGCTTCCCTGGGTGAGCGACGTGAAGTAAACCGTTCCGAAGGCATCCGGCGTCAGGGTGTGGTCGACCGTACCGTCGCTATCGATATCGAACCCAACGGACAATCCTTCGAAATTGCTCGTACCCGTAATGCGAACGCCGATGGCGATGTTCGACCCCGACGCATAAACCAGTTCCAGCTTGCGGACCGCCGGTTTCGTGACGGGGCTTTGCGGATCGGTAGGACTTTTCGTTGCAGGCAAGCGGTAGAGGTAACTGAACGTTTTCCACTCACCCCAAACCATTTCACCTGTTATCGTGTCGAGTTTACCGGCTCTCGTTTGTCCGAAAACGGTGGTTTCCTCCCCGGCAGAAAGAGTAATCGAAGGACGCCACCGAAATTCGCCGGTCGAGTCGACGTTCATTTCATGATCGACAGACCCGTTATCGCCGAGATCGATTTGGACGAGCACGCCGGAGAAACCGCCCGGAGCCGAAACTCGCCCTACCATCGCAGGGTCGTTCGCGACAGGTGAACCACTGGAATCCGGTTTCCCGAAGACCGGCTGAATTTCTGTAACGGTTGGCGTCTGGGTGATTTCGTCGGAAGCGTTGACGAGGGTAAATGTCACACCTGTCCAAACTCCCTTAACCCATTCGGCATTGGCAACGTCCCGATAAACACCGCGGGCACGGACCGTATGGATTCCGGTGCTGACGGACGGCAAATACTGAAAGAAGCCGTTTTGATCCGAGTAGACCGAGGCGTCAGCTTGGCCGTCGCCGTTGAGATCGAATTCAATGAGAAGACGACCGCGACCGATTCCCTCTTCGGCCACTCGCCCCTTGAGCAGAGGATTGCTCGTGATTCGGTCACCGGGGATTCCCGTATCATCGGCAAGTTGAAATCCTTCAAGCCTCGGTTCCGGCGTCACTTTTTTCACGAGAGTGAACGTCAAGTGCTTGGTCGGACCGTACTGATAGTTCTGTGACAGAACATTCCATTCGCGCACCCGCACGGAAAGAACGACCTCGCCGAGTTCCAGATTACGCGGCGTGTAGGTGAAATTCCCTGTGTCGTCGGTCGTCGTCGCGCCGATCAACTGATCCTTGGAATAGATTTCGACATGTAAACCGGCAACGGAGCCGTCGTTTTGAACCTTACCGGTAATCGTCGGGTCGCCGGCTTGGTTTCCCGAACTCGTCGGCGTATGGAGAGGATTTTGCAGCGTAAGCGTTTGAACCGTCGGTGGATTGTCGATGTTTTTTTCGAACGTAAAAGACGTTTCCGTCCAGTCGCTGGTACGATATTCCTGAAGGACTTCATCCCAAATGGAGGCTCGGACTCGAATCTGAACGGTTCGGGAGTTTTCAGGGATCGAATGCAGATTGAAGACGGAGAACACGCCGCTGAAATCGGCCCACTCCGCATCATCGGCGAGATTGTCGGGAGCAATGGGGTAAACCGTGGAAATCGTGCTCCAATGTCCATCGATATTATGGGAAAATTCGAACGTGAAGTTACCGTCGACCGGCGCATGGAAGAACGCTTTGACCGACGGATCGGTGGTTTTGTTGCCGGACTTGGGCGAAACAAGTTGCAGTGACGAAATGGCCGGAACCGTTTCGGGAGCGTAACGAATCCATTTTGTCTTGGCAGCCCCATGGAGCGCTGTCGATCCATCGAGGCGAACGACGGTACAAGCGGTAATCGTTCCTTCGACGACGCCATCCTCTTGGGGCAACGAGGTCGGTTTGAAGGTAAAATGGCCGTTTTCATCGGTAAAGGTACTACCGAGAAAAATATCGTCGCGATAGAACTCAACCTCGACGAAAGCACGGTTGGGGACGTTTTCAAGATACCCGATCAAGGTCAAATCGCTGGAGATTCCATCCGTGGAGCCGGCTCCGTTATCGTTCTTAAGCCGGAGCGACACGACGGTAGGTGGCATGGGGGTGAATGACGATTCGCTCCAAACACCGTAACGGTTTGTTTGAGTCTCCGCGTCACGCTCATAGGCTCGTACACGTATCGAATGCGTGCTGCCATAAGCAAAACCTGCCGGCAATTCGAAGGCGAAGCTGCCGTCGTTTTTGACCGCGACGACAAAACTGTCGTGCCGATCATTGTCGATCACCAATTGAACGAAACGTCCCGTGCCGCTGACGCTGACGTTGCCGCGAATCGTGACGGTATCATCGGTCGTCCAATCCCCCGACCCCTGTTTGGAAACGCTGACAGCGGAAACGATAAGATCGGAAGCGACGATGGACGTCAACGTATAATCGAACGAATTCCATGCACTCGTCGTGAACGGTTCGCCGGTCTGACCGAGATGGACCAAGCGATAGGAAAGGGAAACATGGAGTGCCTGCCCGGTCGCTCCCCAGAGATCGCTGGACCAGAGCGGATCATAAGTAAAGCCGGAATTATACTCGTCCACGAAAATGAATCCGTCGACGGTCCCGTCGCCGTTATGGTCGAATTCCACACGAACGGTTCCTCCGGCGAAATTGCCTGCAACGGTTCCTTGGACCGCCGGGCAGGAAGTGATTCGGTCTGTTTCGTCGCCGGTATCCTTGACGAGTTCGAGCGTCTGAATGCTCGGCGAATCGTTGATAGTGATGATCTCACCGGTCAGAACGATCCGGAAATCACCGAAAACGGGGTCGTCGGTTGGAATAAGCAGAATTCCATTCAGGACGGCAGCGGCGTTCCAAGCGAGTTCGACGATGCTGGTATTGCCCGGTTGCTGGGTGGGGGTGGGCGCCGTGAGGAAAGAGATGCCGGCCGGCAACTGAATCTTGTTGAGATTGATATTGAGTGCTGCCGTTCCGGTGTTTCGGATTTGCAGTGCGACGACTTTGCTGTTGTTCGTTTCCGTCGCGGGAAATTCGATCGCTGTCCCATTGATGAGTGCTTTTTCTTGTTCGTAAAGATGAATGGAAAACGTTGGAGTCCGTTCTTCGATACGGATAATCGCCGTTGACGACGCGGTATTGCCGTCGGCATCAACCGCGTGGACGGTGACTGTTTGTATCGTTGCCGTTTTGATCCCGACAGCGGAAAATGCGATCGTTCGACCTTCCGTTTCGGCAACGCCATCCCCGTCGAGATCCCAACGATAGGTCCAGTTTCCTTTGGCGGCAGGATCATGGAGAATGGAAGCCGTGAGTCGCGTCGATTCGCCGAGACCGATCACATAAGGACCACCCGCGGATACTTCCATGCCGCCGTCGTTGTCGAAAATCGAGAACGTTCCATCGTTGCGCGAGTAATCGATGGCATAAGTATTGATGTTCGGACCACATCCGCAACCGTAATAGCAACCGTTGTATTCAGGTTCGGCCAGTTGGATGTGAATTTTTTCCACCTGTTCTTTCGTTGTATCGTCGATGACGTCGATGGGAACGTCGATTGAAGCTTGACCGACGGCGAAGGTGACCGTGCCGTAAGGATTCTCCTTCGTCAGTGCATTCGGATTGGTAAAATCAAGATCAATGGTCGCCCAGCCAGGTGTGAATTCAAGATTTCTCGGATCGATCAGATAACGAACCGTCAATTCCGTATCGGTGCGGTCACGTCGAATACGAAAGAATCCGTCTTGACCACCTTCATAGCCGTTTTGGACCGTGTCGATCCAGACTTTGGTTGTGGTATCGTCGTCGAAAATCGAAACGACGCAGCAGCAATCGCCGATCATCGCATACTGCGAATTTTCGACGAGGGAAAAGTGGATCGTTTCGGTTCCTTCGACCAACAAATCATTGACGACCCTGATTGGCAGATCGATGTATTCCTGACCGGCATCAAACGTCACGCTTCCGTTTTCAGCGATGCCTGTATAATCGACACCGTTCGTCGCCGTGCTTTGTGTCATGTCGACATTGTAATACACGGTCAGATTTTTTGAGGTGTCGTTGCGCCGAAGCCGGATGAATCCGTTCGCCCCTCCTTCAGTGCCCTCCTGTTTGCTATCGATCCAGACGCCGGAAGCTGTATCGACGTCTTCGATGGTAATCGTCGCCGAACCTTGAGACTCGGCGATATGGTAAAACCCTTCCGTCAGGGGATCGTATTGGAGTGTGTAGTCGCAACCGCATCCACAACTATAATTGTAACATCCGTAATATCGATAGTATTCCGGTGGTAGGAGCGCAATGCGAAGATTTTCCGTCCCTTCCACGAGATTGTCTTTCAGGGCGACGACAGCGATATCGATGGAGGCTTGTCCGGCGGCGAAAGTGACGGCTCCTCGCAAGGAACCGCCGGTACCTTGCAACGGTTGATAATCGGCTCCCTGGGTCGCGGAATGGGGAACCGTGGGATCGATGGTATAGTAGACGGTGAGTTCGTTGACCGTGCTGTCCCGCCAAAGGCGGAACTGTCCATGCGTCCCACCTTCGGAAGCATTCCTGAGAGCTTCGATTCGAATATTCGGTGCAACGTCGTTGTCGTTAATTTCTACGACGACACTCCGTTTCGCTGAATCAAGGGCATAAAGATGCGGGGCGTCCTTACTTGCGATGAGGTTGAGTTTGAGATACTCCGTTCCTTCGATGACCGGGTCGTCAATCGCGGCAATGACGATATCGGCCGTGTCCTGACCATTTTGAAAAATGACATATCCACTCAAAGGAACATACCCGGTTCCGCCGCTTGGGGCTGCCTTGACAATCGTCGAATCGATTTCGTAATAGACTTTGAGCGACCCCGTTGTCGTTGTTCGCTTCAAACGCACATATCCATTATCACCCCCTTCAGTCGCAGCCTTGCTTTCGCTGATCCAGACCAACGGTGTCGCATCGTTATCGAAGATCGAGATGGTGGATGAAGAACGCCGACCATCCAATTCGTAAACGCGACCCTGTTCCGCTGGAATCAAGAGGATTTTCAAGTATTCCGTTGGTTCAACCAGTTGATCGTCGATGACGTTGACGGGAATATCGACGTAATTCACGCCGTTTTGGAACGTCACATTGCCGTAATTCGACGACCATTGGTTCATTCCCGGAAGCCAGGCGAAATCACTACCGTTTACCGCGGCATTGGCAATCGACGAGTCGACCTTGTAATAAACCGTCAGGTCGCCTTGAATGTCACTCCGTCGCAGACGGAAGAAGCCGTTGGAGCCCCCTTCGTAACCGTCGGCGACCTCGTCGATCCAGACATTGGTCGGTTGCTCGTTGTCTGCAAGGGAGATCGTTGCCGACGAACGGTTCGGGTTGAGATAATAGGCAATATCGTTACCGCAACCATAATAGCAACCGTAGCGCTGCGTCAGCGTCAACGAAAGTTTTTCCGTCCCTTCGACCAACGTGTCGTCGATGATGTTGATGACGATATCGACATATTCCTGTCCGACGCCGAAGGTGACGTAACCGTAATTATTCCCATCACTCGTTCCTGGAAGCCGGGTGAAATCGTCGCCGTTCTTGGCCCAACCGTTCAGGTTCGTGTACGAATTTCCACCGTTTCTATCGTCGAGAACATAGTAGACCGTCGTCGCCGCCGAAGTATTGTCGCGGCGCAAACGGACAGATGCATTCTGCCCCCCTTCGGCGCCGTTGCGTGTCGAGTCGACCCAAACGGTGACGGGTTGATTATTGTCTTCGATGGAAATCGTCGCGGAAGACCTGGCGGAATCGAGATTATAGGTCGCGTCATTACCACCGTAGGAACAACCGGAATTCGTCGAAAGGGTCAGTTTCAACTGTTCGGTCCCTTCGATCCACGGATCATCGATCACATTGACGACGATATCGACGTATTCCTGCCCGACGGCGAACGTGACACAACCATAATTGTTGTACTCGTTCGTTCCCGGCAGCCATGCGAAATCGACACCGCTCTTGGCCCAACCGGCATGATAATCGTAACTGTATCCGCCGTTACGGGAATCGATGGAATAATTGACGGTCGTTTCCGTCGACGTGTTACTGCGTCGAAGCCGGAAGTATCCGTTTTGACCACCTTCGACGCCGTTGCGAGTGCTGTCGATCCAAACGTGGACCGCTTCGTCGTTGTCGTGAATCGAGAGCGTGGCCGAAGCACGCGTGGCATCGATGGAAAACGTCGAACCTTCGTCCCCGCAACCATAATAGCATCCGCTGCTGGTCGACAAGGTCAACGTCAGTTTTTCCGTTCCTTCGATCCATGGGTCGTCGATGATGTTAATCGCGACGTCGGCATACTCCTGCCCGGCGGCAAAGGTCACATATCCGTAATTATTCCATTCGCTTGTTCCCGGCAACCACGCAAAGTCTGCCCCGTTTTTCGCCCAACCGGGATAATGGGAGTAGGAATCGCCGCCGTTCCGGTTGTCCAAATTGTAGTACACCGTCAACGCCTTGGCGATGTTGTCTCTCCGAATGCGGAAATATCCGTTTGGTCCCCCTTCGGCACCATCCTGAGTCGAATCGATCCAGACATTGACCGGTGCGTCATCGTCAATGATGGAAATCGTCGCGGACGACTTCGAGGGATCAAGAAGGTAGTTGATCCCGCCATGACCGCCGGAGCAACCGCAACCGTAATAACAACTGCTCTGTTGGATCAGCGTTAATTTCAATTGTTCCGTACCTTCGATCCAGGGATCGTCGATCACATTGACGGCGATATCGATAGAGGCTTGACCGGCAGCGAAAGTGATGCATCCTTCGTTGGTCCACGAATTCGTACCGGGCAGCCACTGGAAGTCGGTTCCGTTTTTCGCCCACCCCTCATAATTATTATAGTAACAACCGCTGTTTCGGTCGTCGATTCGATAGTACACCGTCAAGGCGTGAGCCGTATTGTCCCGGCGCAATCGGAAATTGCCGCTTGGGCCTCCTTCGATGCCGTCGTGGGTCGAGTCGATCCAGACGTTGACGACTTCCTCGTTGTCGGCAATGGAAACCTTGGCCGTTGAGCGACTGTCGTCAATCAAGTAGGTCGGCCCGGCGGAGTTGTCGACGATGGTGAGAGCAACGACTTCCGTACCTTCCATACGCTGGTCGTCTTTGACATTGATGACGATGTCGACGTATTCCTGACCGGCGGCGAAAGTTACCGTGCCGCGATTATTACCGTAACCGGTACCCGGAAGCCATTCGAAGTCGTAGCCGTTGGTTGCCCAGTCCAGTCTGGTATCCGGTGCACCGCCGTTCCGGTTGTCCAGAACATAGTAAACGGTCAGCGACGATGATGTGTTGTTTCGACATAAACGGAAATACCCGTTGGAACTCGGCTCGGCGGCGTTTTGTGTGGAATCGATCCAGACCGTGACGGATTCTTCGTTGTCGATGATGGAGACCGTTGCCGAGGAGCGTGTCGGATCAAGTTCGTAAACCGAACCACCACCATCCCTGCGTTCCGTGCTGAGCGTGATGCTGACGGTCTCGATTCCTTCAACCCAAGCGTCGTCGCTGACGTTGATGACGATATCAACGTATTCCTGACCTTCCTCGAACGTCACGTTGCCGTGGTTGTTCGATCCGTTGGTTCCCGGCAGCCACTGAAAGTCCGTACCGTTTTTCGCCAATCCGTCGCTGGTCGTTCCATTGTTTCGTGAGTCGAGATCGTAGTAAACGGTCAGCGAATTTCCGGTGTAATCCCTCCGCAGTCGGAAGTAGCCGTTTTGTCCCCCTTCGACACCATGTTGAACGGAATCAATCCAGACATGAATCGACGACTCATTATCCGAAATGGATAATGTTGCCGTAGAACGTGATGAATCGAGAAAATAGGTGATTCCGTCGTTGTTATAAGAGCAACCACTCTGCTGGGTAAGAGTGATACGAATATTTTCCGTTCCTTCGACGAGTGAATCGTCGATCGGCTTGATGACAATATCGGCATATTCCTGACCGGCAGCGAAGGTTGCGGTTCCGTAATTGCTCCAGTCGCTCGTCCCCGGAAGCCATTGGAAGTCGCCCCCATTGGTCGCCCATCCCGGATAGGTGTCGTAGTAATAGCATCCTCCACCATTCCGCGAATCAAGGAAATAATTGACGCTCAGAGCTTTTTCCGTATGATCTCGTCGCAAGCGAAAATAGCCGTTCGTGGTGGAACCTTCCGTCGTGTTTTGTGTTGAATCGATCCAAACGGTCACGGGGGCATCGTTGTCGGCTATCGAGAGCGTTGCGGAAGAGCGTGTCGAGTCGATACTGTAGGCCGGTTCGCAACCGTAGTAACAACCGTAGTAGCAACCATTACCGTCGGAACGAAGAGATAGGGAAACGTATTCCGTTCCCTCGATCCACTGATCGTCGATTGTAGAAATCGTGATATCGGCGTATTGTTGCCCTGCCGCGAACGTGACGCTGCCGTAGTTGTTCCATTCGTTCGTTCCCGGTAAGCAGGCGAAGTCGGTTCCATTTTTGGCCCAACCGGCGTAATTGCTGTAAGAGTCGCCGCCATTGCGGTAGTCGAGTTCGTAATTAACCGTGAGGCTCCCGGACATATCATTCCGTTCCACTCGAAAATATCCAGCCTGTTCCCCTTCGACGGCATTCTGCACGGAATGGAAGCCGACGACGGTTAACAATTCGCGGATCTCAAGAGATTCAAGACCCAGCGACCGCTTTTTGAGTTGTTCTTTCTTCTTCGACGTACCGAAAATCGCGTTGGCAACCTTTTCAAGAAAAGTGGGATGCGGCGACATGGAAAGCTCCTGGTAAAAAAATGGAAGAAGAGACAAATCAATCAGGAACGCGATAAAACAGTTTCAAAAAAACGTTCATGCTCGGGAACGGTATCGACGTCTTCGAAGATCAAATGATTCCGTTCAAGGATACGCTGATGAACATCAAGACGGTATTCCGTTTCTTTCCCCAAACGCAGGGCAAGTTCGACGTAATCCGCCGATGTCCGGCAAGGCAGATCGTCAAGGCCCATGCGGCGGTAAATCCCGGTGGCGAAATTCTGAATATGCAGTGGTCCCGAAAGCGTAACTTCCGGGATGCCGTAGGCGAAGGCATCAAACGAAGTCAGTCCTCCTGCGTAAACCGGCGAATCGAGGATCATGGTCGACACGGAAAGAAGACGCAAGTATTGATCGTAGGGGAGAGCCGGAAAAAACTGGACACGTTTCAGGAGATCGCTCCCCAGGTTTCGCCGAAGGCGTTCATGCAGTACCTCGTTTCCTCGCGGATCACGTCCCGTCAACAAGATGAAATGGCCGGACGAATCACGATCAAGGATTTCTTTGAGCAAAGGGTCGAACGAGGGATGATATTTCGAAGTACGGTGCGGACAAAAATACAGGGGGCCCGACGACGGCAGGTTGAATTCGCTCCGCTGGACGTTTTCAGGCGGCGGCGGGCAATGCTGAAAGGTCGGCATCGCTTCCAGACAGAACAGTTTTTCGGTGTAATAATCCTGTCCGTTTTTCGGCTCGACAAACGAGGAGGAAAGAAAGTAGTCGATCGCGGAAACCCCACTGGTCCCATGGGTTCCATACGAGGTACACTGAATCGGTGCCGGGCGGGTGAACGGGAGAAAATAGCTCCACGGATCGCTGCCGACCTTGCGATAGTAGATGAGGTCGCATGCGGCATCCCTCGTTCGTTGGGCGACAGCCTCGAACGGACCATCGAGCGGAACATAGGTGACGTCGTCGGAATGGATTTCCGACCGAAAATGGTTGACGGCTTGTTTCGGACAAAGAATGACGACGTCGAAGCGTTTGCGGTCAAGCCGTTCGATGATGCCGCCACTCCCCCGGATGAATCCCCCTTCATGTCCGTGAAAGACATGAAATCCGATCCTGTAACGCCCTTTTCTTTTCAGCACAGGGCGATTCTGTGGAAAACAGGACGCGAAAATCTCGGCAAATTGACGCCGGATATCCTTGCAACACCGACCATGATGGGGAAGGTGAAACGAGGGGATAAAACCGTCGGTTGGAAGCGTTCGCCAATCGAGTGGGAGATCGGCTTGTTGAGCGATCTCGAGTCCTTCGCCGAGGCGTTCCCAGTATCGGGCGATCATTCTCTCATCGGGAAAAACAGTCGGGCAGAAACTGAGCGATTTGAATTTCCACGATGGTTTACCGCCGGACATCATCGACGCTTCCTGAAACATTCGATTGGCTGCCGCGAAATCCTCTTTTTCGACCAAGTGATTCCCTTGGCGAAATTTCAATTCCGCGAGATGCCGCTGAGCGTCAGGATGCTGGGGCTGGAGTGCCAATGCCTTTCGCAGGGAAATCTCCGCATCTTCGGGGGCGTTAAGCAATAAGTGAACATGTCCGAGGTTGGCATGGGCATCGGCGTATTCCGGATCCAGTTCGAGCGCTCGTTGAAACGCGGATCGGGCAGGGACGAACCGGTGAAGGTCTTTGAGAACGACTCCGTAATTGTTATGAAAAGTCGCCTTGGAATCGCAGAGCTTCAAGGACGTTTCAAGATGGCCCAGCGCGAGATCGGAACGTTGTTGCAAATGAAAAACAAGCCCGAGAAAATGCCAGGCACCGGCGTGATCCGGCGCAATGTTAAGAACGGCTTTGTACTCTTGTTCCGCACCGGAAACGTCACCGTTTCGATGTTTTGCCAAAGCTTGCTGATAGAGGTCGGCGATGTCGTTCATGGCGAACTCGGAAAAATCCTCCCGACAGGTGCCTCCTGCATGACCCGTCCGGCGTTATGCCGGAACGTCCAATAACCAACTTGAAAATCATGGACGGTCGTGATTGTAAATTGGCGTCATGAACGTGTCAAGCAATTCATTTTAATCCACCGATTTTTGTTTGAATATCCCGCTCGCCATGCGATCGGAAACAGGGAGAAATTTCCTTGTTTTGCATTTCCCATCTGATGGGACGTACAATAAGTGATTTCGTTTTGACATTATGTTTTACTGGACGAAAACATTTTTTATTCATCGGCGATGCCAAACTCGCTTTCGAGCTCATGGCCGTTGATCTCTTCTCGGAATTTTCTCAAATTTTTTCCAAAAAAGTCAACAAGCAGGTCGACGCTGTCGTCATTGGGGAAAAACAGTCTCGTCGCGGCGACCGTAACGCGTGGAATACGTTGCTAAAATCGGTGCTATCGGCAGCCTCCCAATTAACGGAGCGGATGAAAGGCGATTCCCTCTCCCTTCCTCAACTGAATTTAACGAAATGGTGTTAATCGAGTTCAAAAATTTCTGTAACTCCCTATCAGGAAAGCGAATAGAATCAAATATCACTTTCGATGAAAACATTGACGCCGACGACGAAAAACGTCGAAAAAAGTGGTAGGCGCATAGAAAAGGGCGTCGGGTTCCGGATCGTCGTACTTACCCCACCACGGGTCACCACGCGACTCGGTCCGACGCCCCGTTTAATTGTGGGCGCACTTTTAGACCGATTCCGGGATGTGCTTCACGCTGTACTCGACGCCGAAGCGGTCGGCGATGACCTTCGCGACCCGTTGGGAGTTCCAGCGTTCGTTTGAAAAGCCCAAGGCGACGGCCCCGGTCTTGACGATTTGCTTGAGTTCCTCGAACTGTTCCAGCGTGAGGGATGGTTTCCGTCCGGAAGTGGGGTTGCGGGCGAGGGCCGGGATGCGTTTCAATAGAGCAGGCGATCGGTTGTCCCATTTCCTTGCTACGGCGATTTGGAACTATTTTCGACACAAGTACAGTTCGCATAATGGAGGTATTTGATTGACAGGTTTATAAGTTCAAGGGCACGATGACAAGACAAAAACAAGTGGCTGACTCCGGAGCAACGCCGGACCATCGTCGCCGCCACGGGAAAAGGACAATCGGTTCGCGAGGCAGCTGAACAATTCGGCGTCGCACCTTCGACCGTTGAATTTTGGATCGCCCGGAAAAAGGAAAACGCATGGATCGCGTCGACTGGTCCGACCAGCCCGACGCATGTCATGCTCCGGACGCACATCCAGGCTCTTCATGCGAAAGGAGAAAACGCAACGAGAATCGCGGAATTGACCGGTATCAAACGAAGCCCGACCCGGATTCGCGAGTTCCTCAAAAAAAAGAAATCCGGTGCCTGAAGACGGGAAGCATCCCCGCGAATGCCGATCCCGTTGCGCAACGGAAATTTCTTGAAGACACGATGGAGCCTGTAATCGCAGAGGCAAAACGCGGCGACTGCGTGTTGGATTACATGGACGCGGCTCATTGCGTGATGGGTTCGATCCTCTGTTATCTTTGGAGCAAGACGCGAATTTTCGTTTGAACGCCGAGCGGTCGCAAGCGGTACAACGTGCTCGGGGCGTTCGATCCGATTTCGCTTTCGGTGGTTTGCGTGACGAATACGAGCGACATCGATTCGTCGAGTGTTTGCGACCTTCTTTGGGAGATCGGCCTTCTTCATCCCGGACGAACGATCAAGATCGTTCTCGACAACGCGGCTTGTCAACGCTGCTTTCTCGTTCAGGAATTCGCCCGGGAGCTTGGCATCGCGTTGGTCTTTCTTCCCAGCTGTTCGCCGAACCTGAACCTGATCGAGCGTTACTGGAAGTTCGTTAAGAAGAAATGTCCGTACAACCGTTTTTACGAAAGTTTCGATTCATTTTGTGCGGCGATCGACGAATGCGTACGTCACGGCGGCAAACACGACGCCGCCGAACTCAAGTCCTTGACGACGTTGAAATTCCAGTCCTTTGAATACGTACAATGTCTCGCCGTTTGAAGTATAGCCGACCACTTGGGATGTCGCGTACTGGGGTGGGATCCGTATGAGCATATGGACGTGGTCAACGCAGCAACGCCCCTCGATTATTTCCGACGCTCGCTGGGCGGCAAGCTGGTGGAATATCTCCCCCAGCTCCTGTCGCAGATTGTCGTACAGTATATTTCGTCGGCATTTCGGGACAAACACCAGATGGTACATGCAATCCCACTTGGCGTGGCTTAAACTTTCAATGTCAGCTTTCATAAGGTTTCCTTTCGTGTTGAGCTTTGAGCGGTTCACACGGTGGGAAACCTTCTTTTATTTCAGGAATCGTAAAACTTTTCAAGTCTCCCGGCAAAGCCGGGAGTTTCCCCTAATCTAATGAAAAACCGCAATGTAAACGCCCACCGTATTTTATCACACCCGTCTCTCAGTGGAGGTCGGCTCCGGATTAAACGGCGGCGTTAGGATCGTTTCCCGCCCAGCGGATCAGTTGCGCAAAAAATCGTGCATAATCGGCGCCGATTTCGACGAATTCGTCGCCGACGTTTTTTTGTACGATTCGTTCTTTGCCCCAGTCGACCCAGCCGCCGACCCAATGGGGAGCGACGTCCGTTGCCAATGCGGCGACGTTTCCTTCGCCGAATCGACCGACCACCAACAAGGGATATCGTTTCGGTAATGAAAGAAACAACGTCTCGCCGGTCCAAAGCGGAATCGAGGTGCGCTCGTCGATCGGCTTGCCGTCGATGTCGCAAACCCCTTTTTCGTCACAATCGGCGACGTTCCCCTCGTCGACGAGCCGGATGTCGAATCGAACCGCTTCCAGCAGCGTTTCCGTTCCCGGCTTCGCCTTGAATGCGTTGAATCCGCCGATGAACGGCGGCTTGTCCCACGGCAGACCGTTCAACATCGGGTGGTTTCGTCGTCGATGCACCATGAGCGGTTGCGCAAAATTACGTCGGTCGTCCGAATCCGATATTTCGACCGGCAGGATTTCAGCGAGCGGCGTTCGGTGATACTCGCCAAGTCGGCCGTGAAAGCTTTCCCAGCCGCCGAACATCACCAATCCGCTCCCGGCTGCAACGGCATGTCGAATCTCCTCCCATTGTTCCGGTTTGAAATTCACGGCCGGATAATCGCTCAAAATGTAAGCGTCGTATCCGGAAAACGACTTCGGAGTCGCGTCGCTGTCGACCCGCTCGAACGGGATTCCGTGGTGCCGTAGAATTCCGCACAAATATGCCGCCGCTCCATGGATGTTGCCGTCGCCGAGATAGAGAATCATGGTTTACCTCATTATCCGGGGATTCCGCTGCGTTTCGTCCCCGGTTCTTTTCTTAGGATCGCGAGATGCCCCAGCGTTGGATCGCTTCGGTGAGCAAGTCGTTGTCGATCGGCTTGGAAACGTAATCGTTCATTCCGGCTTCGAGGCATTTTTCACGGTCGCCGCTCATTGCGTGGGCGGTCATCGCAATAATCGGAATCTCCGAATTGCGTACGCCGGAATCGCCGGACCGAATCATACGCGAACACTGATATCCGTCCATTTCCGGCATTTGGCAGTCCATGAGCACCAAGTCGTAATCTTGATGCCGCAATGCTTCGAGCGCCTGAACACCATTTTCAGCGATGTCGACCGAATGCCCTTTCGCCGTGAGCATCCCCTTGGCGACGATGATGTTGACCTTGACGTCTTCGACCAGCAGAATCCGTTGCGGGCCGACATGCTTCGCCGCCGTCGACGAGATGACGCCGCTCTGCGGATTATCCGCTTCCTCGAGTTTGATTCCCAACGCCGTGACGATCGTTCGGTAAAGCGTTTTCTGTTTGACCGGCTTCGTTAAAAAACCGACCTTTCCGGGAAGTCGAATCTGTGTCGGATCGATCGCCGCTCCCAACGGGAACGTGGCAACGGAGCTCAAGTCGGCCCACGCCGGTTCGTTGGCGACCCATTGCGAAATTTCTTCGCCGGAACAACCCGGATATTCACAGTCGACGAAGACGAGATCGTAAGGAATTCCCTCGGCGAAATTGGCCCGAACTTTTTGTAACAATTCACCCGGCGTTTCGACGTCGTCGATTTGAATGCCGGTCCGTTTCAAGGAGCTGCGCATCGCCGTCCTCGTCGCCGGATGGGCGTCGAACAGGAGAATCCGGTACGCCGACAAATCGGCGAAATTCCAATGCGCTTCCGAAGGGGCGTCCATCACGACGGTGAATTCGAAGGTCGAACCGAGCCCGACCTGACTCTGGATGCCGATTTCGCCGTTCATCAATTCGACAAGCCGCTTGCTGATCGAAAGGCCCAAACCGGTGCCGCCGAACTTCCGTGTACTGGAATTGTCGACCTGACTGAACGGCTCGAAAAGCACTTTTTGCTGCTCTTCACGGATTCCGATGCCGGTATCCTGAACCTGAACGCGAAGTTTGCAGAGCCCTTTCTTCGTTTCTTCCCGTTGGACCCGAACGGTCACTTCCCCTTCGGCGGTGAACTTGGCGGCGTTGCCGAGCAAATTGAGCACCACCTGCCGCAGCCGACCGCCGTCGCCGACGAGATTGAGCGGAATATCGTCGTCGTAGATGAGCGCCAAGCGGATTTTCTTCTGGAACGTCAAGAACGAAACCGATTCACACGCCTCTTCGAATATTTTTCGCGGTTCGAATGAAGCGTGGTCCATGGTCATCTTTCCCGCCTCGATCTTCGAGAAGTCGAGAATGTCGTTGATCACGGAAATCAACGACCGGGCGCTCTGGCGAATCGTGTCGACGTATTGCGTCTGCAGATCGGAGAGCGCCGTTTTCGAGAGGAGGTCGGTCAGTCCGATGACACCGTTCATCGGGGTTCGGATTTCGTGGCTCATGTTGGCGAGGAAATCGCTCTTGGCACGGCTGGCAACTTCCGCCGCTTCCAGACGCCGCCGCTCCGTGATGTCCGTCACGAAACCTTCCGAAATACTGAAATTCGGGTTATTCGGATCGACTTCGACGACGCGACTCCGTTCCCAGACCCAACGGATGCTACCGTCCTTATGGATCCAGCGGAACATTGTTTCCAACGGTTGACCGACATAGAGTGTTTCGGCGTTCGCCTCCATGAGCGGCGCTCGATCGTCGGGGTGTACCAAGTCGAAAAACGTGATCTTCTTATTGTTGATCAAATCCTCGGGTTCATAACCGGTGATGTCCTTGATGCCGATACTGACGTATTCCATCGTGTAGTCCGGCGCGTTATTCAGGCAACGAAATGCCATACCGGGGAGGTTGGCGACGAGCGTTTCCATGCGGCGTTGGCTTTCTCGACGCTTGGATGCTTCGATGGTCATGGCGACGAAGTCGGCGATGGACGATCCGAAAAGCTGTTCTTCGGTGGTCCAATGTCGGGGCAATCCGGCATGTTCGATGCAGACGCAACCGAACAATTCACCGCCGACGCGGATCGGGCAGTCGAGGAGAGACCGGATACCGCCCAAACTGTAAGTCGCGGCCATTCCGGCAAGAATCGTGTCGGTTTCGGTGTCCGGAATCACGATATTCCGCTCCGTGTGGAGCAGTTTGATGTAGACGGGATGCACACTGGACTCGAAATCGTCCTCGACCGCGTGGGAATCGGTCGCCAACGTGTACATTGTGACGTTATGCAGGTTATTGTCTTCGCCGAGTCTCCAGACGCCGCAACGGACCGCGCCGAGAGCACGGGACGCCGCACGGGAGATTGCCTTGGCGGCTTCCTGAAGATTCCCTTCGACCAACGCCGGATGCTTGTTGAGCGAAATGAGGGCCTCGTTGTGCAGCTTCAGGATCGTTTCCTGTTTTTCCATCGCCTGGATGACGGCGTCGGCGTTGGAAACCCGCTTGAAGACCAACGCCATGCCGCGACGGTCCTTCCATTGAACCGCGACCGCCGAGACTTCGACGTGCCAAATCCCCTCTTCGTGGATGACGTGCATGATCTCACGGGGAATCTCCTCACTCGTTTTCGCGAGGTTGAGAAGCGAATGGATTCGGTCGTGTTTTTTGATCAACGATTCCAACGGAACGCAGCGCCCTTGCTCGTCGGGAACCCAAAGCGTGTCGCGGAATGTGTGATTGTACCAAAGAATGCGAGTCGTTTCGACATCGACGACAACGAACGGCTCCGCGAATTCCTGAATCAGCAACGTCGACAGCGATGTGTCGGTCGGCAGGCACTTTGTCGTGGTCATATCTTGATTATTTGAAGGGAATCGATATTCCGGACTCTCTCATGACACCGCCGAGTTTCCGCCCGGAGGGAACTATTGATCACAAAATCAGTGGTTTTTGATCGGAGTAACGGGGGTTTTATCCATTCTACATGAAAAAACGGTCCGTCGTCAAGCACTTTGATGATTATTGCATGCCCCCCTTCCCTCAAGCCGTTTGGCGCCGCTGGTCCAAGTCAGAACGTCTCCGGTCTGGTATCTTGCTTCGATTTTCGTAAAATTGATACTTGGTGGTTTGAAATCGGTTTTCACCTCTCGCACCATGCTAATACTGTAACTCGGTATCAACCGGTCGTTTGTCCATTTGAGCAGGTGATAAAACTTGATCCGGGAGCGTTTTCGGATCGGGGGCGGCGTTGATGCTTGAGAAGGCGTTGATTTCCCTCTCCCTCGGGAGATGGGAGGGAAAATCGGCGTTGCCTCGCTTCAAACTCGCCCTTTTTCGAAAACGCTCCCACTTGATCCGTTGTTTGAGCGACTGCTGTGTATGGTCCGCCGCGTTTTGAACTCCGCTAGCTCCGTACAAAACACGACTCCATTTATTTTTATTGCCACCACGCTAACCGCTACTCCGTGTCGTTGCGAGGCAAAAACAGGTTAACCACAAAAAATCGACCCGATTACTTCGGTGTGGAGTATAACATGAACGAAAAATCTTCTCGAACGGTTCCGGTCGTTGTCGGGTTCGGTGTCTGCTTGTTTCTGATTTTGGTGGTCGGAGCGGTCGCTTATTTCGGCAACAGCATGCACCGGCAGATGTTGTCCCGAATCAACGAGCAGAACGAAGCCCGAGCGCAGACCGCCCTGTCGCTACGGGAATTTGGTGCCGCTCGGCTTGCCATGGCGGGCTTTCGGGAAACGGACGACCCGGATTTCGAAAAAATCATCATCGAACATATCGATCGGTCGCAAAAACTCTTGGGCGATGCGAAAAGCCGCTTGATTGCCGCCGAACAATACGAACGTGCCGACAGGCTGATGAAATCCTACGACGCTTTCAACGTGCTCTGCCGCCGGGAAATCGAACTTGCACGGCATTGGCAAGAGCGAGCAAAAGAAAGCGTGAAAACGCAACAAGACGTTCTGACCGCTCTCGACGAACTGGAAGCGTTACGGAAAAAAACGGCCGACGATCTGCGGGCCAGGAACGCCGAACAGCTTGCCGGGCAGAATGAATACCAGGACGAAATTTCCAAGACTCGTGAATCGGTTTTTCGAATCGCCGGACTGCAACGGGAGTTTTCCTTGTTCAGCACGGATATTGCCGATGCCGCCCACAAGAAAATCATGGAAGCGTTTACCCAATCCCAAGCGTCGCTCCAGGAAATTCGAAACCGTGCCGTCACCGATGCCATGAAAGAATCGGCCATGAAAACAATGAACCGTTTCGCCGTTTGGGGGGGAACAATCGACGAAACGGCGAAACTGTATGCCGAACGGCAGGCGATGCGGCAGGAACGTGACAGGGGCGAAGCGGAAACGGAAATGTTCGCCGATCAAATATCGGAACTTCAAGCCGCGTCGGCGAATGAACACGAACATGAAGCGATTGCAATAAACCGGCATACGGCGGGGATTCTCACTCTCGTCGTCTTCGTATCGACGATCATCGGGATCGTCACGGGGTTCGTGGTCGTTCGGATGGTCAACCGGGAAACGGCGATACGGGACGACGACGGTTTTTCAAGTTCGCCTTCCGCACCGTTCGACGATTGGCGTGTTGTCGCCGATAAACTTCAGGAAGTCGTCGATTTGCTACGGAAATGACGATGCCATTTCATCTCCGCATCATGCCGTTTCGGAAATGAGGCGGAAACGGACGCCGTCGTCGTCGATGTCGGTTTCGGAGCGTTCCCAATCGAGCACGGCGATTTCCGCGATTTCCTTGAGCGAACGGTCGAGCCCGGTGAAACGGAGCAGATTGCGGAACGGTTCGTCGTCTTCGAGTAGGAACTCGCCGCCGATCCGGTCCCCTTGGAAAACGATTCCGCCGCTCACGGTTTTCACGACAGGATGCTCATGACGGTCCCGATTCGATTTTCGTTCGAGATGGTCGATCCACGCCCCGCAAAACGCCTGCAACACGGGGAGCCCGATGAACAGTTCCCGCCGCGATACGCTGACGTAGCAGATTTTAGCGTCGAACCGTTCGGGGAAAACGACCGGGAGTGTTAAGCAAATCGGTTCGAAATAAAGCCGCATCGCCGGCCCGGCCGTTGGGTCGAACTCCGTGAATTCGTTGCGATAGTCAACGCTCCATTTCCAGATCGGTTCGTCCTCGACGATTCGTACCGTTTGGGCGTCGAGCTGCGAAACGACCGATTGGAGCAGTCCGACGGCGTGTTTTTTCGGATGGACGGCGAATTCCTCCATACGGCCGTCGCCGGTGTACGTGAGGATAATCGGTTGTTGGGGATCGTCGGTGAGAGGCTGTTCGGCGAAACGGATCGGCGATCGCCGCAAATACGACATGTACGACGGCAAGAGGAGCGTCCCGACGTAAGATTCGATATCCGGTTCTTCGAGGAGAGCCCAAAAGGTCAGCATGAGTGATGGGGTTTGGGGTGTTGGGTTTGGAGTGGGGGAAATTCCGCTTGCGTCTTCCCAACACCTAAACCTCGGCACCTGAATTATTTCAGCGTGATCACCAGTTCGGGATTATTCCCTTTGCGAACGGTCAGCGGCGTCGTGGTTCCGGCGACGCGCACGGTATAGTCGCCTCGAAAAGCCCGCACCGTTGCGATACCGTTTTCGTCGGTTTTCAATTGTGCTTTGGTCGTCCAATGCTGTTTAATCAGGTTTGCCAGCGCTTCGAACGCCGGTTTCGGCGACATGTCGTCGCGCAAAAGTCCCGCCGGAGCTCCCTGCCAGGCCCCTTGATCGGTAAAATCCCACCAGGTAATCGCTTCAACGGACGGATGCGAGAAAAGCATCGTGTAAATGCGGACGACGTCGTTCTTCTGCTTCTCTTCTCCTTCCGGCGTGGAGGCCCAGACTTTTCCTTTCATTTCCGCTTCGGAGCCGTTCTGGCCGGAAAGGATCGTCAACTCCGTAAAGTGCAGTGGCACGCCGAACCGCTTAAACCGTTCGCAAACCTCCCAAGTCGTTGCATTGGACCAAACGCCGCCGTGCATGTGAGATTGGAGCCCGATCACGTCATAAATCGGCTTGCCGTCTGCTCCGACGAGTTGCTCGACCAGTTTGGCGTATTCGTCGTCGACACGGTAGTCGTTGATCAAGAGCGTCGCATTCGGTCCGGCTTTGCGAGCTTCGGCAAAACACGCTTTCACGAATTCGATGTTGCCGATCTTTTTCCACATTGCCGTGTGCAAAGGCGCCTGCCCCTCACGGTCGAAGGCGGTCGCTTCGTTGACGACGTCCCAACGATCGATCAGCCCCGTCATCGTTTTGACGCAATCGTCGATCCGGCTCAGTTGCAGGCGGAAAAGTTCGTCAGCGTCGACCTCCTTGAACCAGGCGGCGTCGGAATGATTCCAAGCGAGGGGGTGTCCTTTGGTCTTGATTCCGGTCGCTTTGCACCATTCGGCGACTTTTTTGGTTTTTTCGTGTTGGGGTTTCCCTCGTTCTCCCTCGTAAGAAGGCCAGTAATAGCCGATCGTTGCATAATTCAAAAGGGATGCGAACCTTTCGTTGTACGCTTTGTTGTCTTCCGGCGTTCGACAGTTGTCCCATTTGAAAATGTTGCTGCCGAACAGGAAATCGTGAGAATGTTGTTCGATGTTCACAACGGCGCCGCCGATCGGTTTGCCGTTGACGTCGAGAACTTTGACCCGAATGTCCTCCTTGCGATGCTGTTCGATTCTCGCCGCCGCTTCCGCAAAGAGTTTTGCGTCGTCTTCCGTAGCGTGGAGCGCCGCAAGAAAGAGTCCGAAAACCAAGACGGGCAAGATAAAAAGCCGTTGCATTCGATTACCGAAAGAAGGAGCATGGAGAGTCCGGACAATATAATATCACTCACGTTTAGTGTAGCAAGGACCGAGGGAAAAAGCAAGGCGTGCCGTCAGGCGGATGATTGCAAAGTCAGGCCGCGAACAATCGCGGCTTGAGATTCGTCAAGCGTAGGGGTCGTACGGATGCGATCGTTTTTTACGAAAAATCAAGGAGGAGCCGCCATGTCGTCGAACTGTCTTTCCCAACTTGCCACCGTTTTTCATCAAATCACCGACCCGCGACACAAACGAGGCGTTCGCCATCCCTTCGCCGAACTCGAATTTGATCGAACGTATGTAGAAGTTTTTCAAGAAGAAGATTCTGTACAATCGGCATTACGAAAAGTTCGAAGACTTCCTGACAGCATGCAAAGGCTTCTACCGACACCGGACGAAGTACCGCAATGAATTACACTCGCTCTTGAACGAAAACTTCCATCGCGATTAAAGCAACTGACCGGAATTTCCAACCGATGACTCGCCGCAATCTTTTCGGACAGTTTATCGGCCAAGTCTCAGCAACTGTCGGTACAGTGTTTTGAAACATTCTTGCCAACTAAAACTGCAACAAAATTACATTTTTTGCGTTTTTACTCCTTGAATTTCCTCTTGGGAAAATGATATTCAGCGACGCCCAACAATTCATGTACGCTCGGAGCACTTCGGCGAAGACGGTAAAACGAAATCTCGTTTTTCGTCAAGTCGACGCCCGCACGGACCAACTTGTGGGCTCCCGCTCCTTTCACGATCCATTGATGGCCCATCGCCTCGACATGCTCCTGATCCGTCGAACGGCGAATGAAAATCACCTTCCCCTTCGGTCTCGCCGAATAGTCCAACTTCCATCCCTCCGGAATCATCCAACGCCTCGGAGAGATTTCGTAACGATCCCATTTCTTCTCGCGGACCGCCTCGACATACATCGCCGATTGTTGTTGAACGCCTCGGAGATTTTCAAAACGTTTCCGAAACCACACGCCACGCTCCCAACGTCCGTTGTAACTTTCGATCGACGCCTGGAAGCCCGGCATCTGCCATGCAGGCATTTGGAGCTTCCGCTCCGTTGCGATAACCCGCTTCCGTTGGGCACTGGTGTTGGCGAGCGCAGCAACGCGGAGCGGCGACGACGGGGCCGAAGGCTATTGCCTGGACGGCAGGTCCTCGAACTGGGTGTCGTCCGGCAGGCCGAACTCCGTCCAATGCTCGATCATCCTTCGCACCGTGTTTTCAGCGGTCGTCCGGCTCATCGGCCGGGAGCCGACGAGGACGCCGTGCAGCGAAATTCCATTAAGTACGTTAAATGTCGTCCCTCCTTGAATACACAAGTCTTCCACTAATCGAATTGGTCCAATTCAGCGGTTTTTCGTGCGAGCGCCAAGAAAACGATACAGAAATACCATCCTTTCGGCGGCGGTGCGAATCGTTTTCGCACTCGTCCGTCGAAGGCTCCATGTCGTTTCAGTGTTCGGTTGATCGTCGCCTTGGAAGGCGGTTCGGGAAACCGTACGATTTCATTTCACGGAGGACGGCGTCGGCTCCATGTTCGCCGAGGACGCTCTCCTCTTTGAGTCGCTTGCGGATCGCCAACACACATTGTTCGATTTCCACGGAGGAACGGTTGGCGGGTTTCGCCGGTCCGTCGGGCTGGTCGGACCAGTCGATTCGGTCCAGTCTCTTGCCATCGGTTCGTGTCTTCCATCGTTGAACCGTGGAGGCTTTGACGCCGAATTGTTCGGCGACGTCACGGATCGATTGACCACTCCGAACGGCCTGGATGTTGCGACGTCGATCTTCGGGCGACAGACGTCTGTTTTGGGTTTTTATTCATATTCATCAAGGAAAAAGATCGTTTACAAAATCACCATTTCACCGACTGTATGCCCAGTTGATGAGACTTCACCGTATGCATAGTCGCTGAGACTTGGCCGCTAATAAGATGTTCTCAAGCGTAAAAAGAACGCGTCGTTTGGCTTGAGCTTGTTGACGTCGACGACTTCCATCGTTCTGGCGAACATCCAGCCGACCTCCAGAGCGAGTGAAATGCCGTATTGCGTTCGACGCTCGTATCCGAGCAACAATCGGTAATCGCTGTATTGGAGCTTACAGCTTCTTGTCTCGTACGTTTCGTCCCCGAAATCGTATTCGGTCGCCTGAGCCCCCCAAGCGCCGCCGTCCAATTCGAAACCGCAGTAGAGCCAATCCGAAACCCGATCTCCGGCAGTGGAGCCCCACCATTGGATTCGCTGCGAAATCTTGATCCGGGGAAAGACCAACTGGAAATCGACGTCTTCGTTCGGCGTCCAGATGATTCCCCCCATCGGCAACCAATTGTATTGGTCCGTTCGTTGCAAATAAAGGACGCCGAGCACGATTTTCGTCCGGGGATTATACTGCCAAATCCCGGCAATATGTCCCGGATACCGGAAGACGTCCTTCGTCCGCTTCGACTTGAAATCGCCGCTGTACTGCGGCGTGATACCGAGATCAAGGAAGTATTTGTTTTTGACGAGCGGTTTGATCCAACGGATGTCGAGCCCCGTCGTGAACAACGACGGCGACCGATTCGTGAACAAATAATTACCGTCCGAGGTATATCCGTCGAAGGGATATTTCGAATCGAAAAACCATGTCTGGAACTTCGGTGTCAGGATGAGCGGCGATTCCTTGACCGGAAACGGCATCGCAAACGTCGCCGACAGATCGAATTGCGTAAATCCCAACCCATTGTCGCCGTTTCGATTCGCCCAGAGGACGTCGATATTCGCTTTTTGGAAAACCCCTTGGCGTCCTTTCGGATTCGAGGAAAGGAACAGTTGCGAATCCCGTTCCGCCGACGTGGGACACATCGGTAAACCGAAGGTCGCCCCGTCGTTCTCGTCCGCATACAGTGTCATGGGGGACGACGCGGCATTTCTTTCGTTCGGAACCGTTCCAAGGCCGGGGTACGGATTGAAACCGTCCGTCCTCGCCGACGGATCCGCGTCAATGTAAACGGGACCGCTCAATTGCAGTTGCGCAAAAAGCGGCGCCGCCGTCAACAAGGTCAACAATAAACAACCGATGAATTTCATGTCGCGATATTTCAACGGATTCCATCCGTTTGGCAGCCCCGCAAATTAAAACACGAATCCCATTTTGAGATAAACCATGTCGTTGAGTTTATACGATCCCGGAAACGGGGATCCGTCATAATCATTACTCTTTGAGTAGAGTTCACGTCCGAAAGCGCCGCCGACTTCGAAATAACCGCCGACTTTCGACAGTGTTTCGAATTCGAGCCCGACGCCGACCCGGATATCATTGTAGTCGGTGCGATCGCCGTCCATTGTCCAGCAACCGCCGCCGTAATCGCCTTGAATATATCCCCACCACTCGGCCTTGCCGGAATTCCAGAGCCGCATCGACGCCTTGGGATTCGGGAACGTCAGGCGAAGGACGATATCATCACGCGGCGTCCAAATCACGCCGCCGGTCGGGAGAAGCTTATACCGCTCCCGATCGATGTAAATAACACCGGCGACGATTTTGAATTGATTCGACAGCGTGTAAATTCCGGCGAGTCGGCCTTGATAACGGAGGCTTTTCGACGTGATTTTATTGAAATCGGAGAAAACGCCGAGCCGGAACCAGGCATCCAGCGCCATTTTCTCGTTGAACTGCGGCGTCATGCCGAAATCGAGCGACGCGCTGAAGCAATTGTTCATCGCCCAACTTTGGTTGCTCCAAAAGTCCAAACTACCTCCCGGCGCAATGTAGAAAAATCCTGGCCCGTTAGAACCGGGGCCGTTGTTTGGGATAAACTTACAGGGAATTCCGAACTGCATTCGGAGATCCAATTCGACCATCCCCAACGACTTGCCGCTGCTGTTGCTCCCCGCCGGAATATATGTTGCGTTGATCGACGTCGCTTCCCGGAACCGCCGCATCGCTTGGTAGGTTTCAGGGAAAAACTGATCCATCTTTCCCGAATTCGCCGACGGTGCCGCGCCGGTCGGACTTGGAGCGGATCCGACGACCGTTCCCGGCGATGTGGCTCCTGTCCAAGGAAACACCGATTTGCTTGGAGCGACGGCGTACGGATCAATCGGCTGTGGTTGCGTGAAAATCGGCGTCGAAGTCGACGGTGTCGTCGGATACAGCGGTGCTGGTGCGTAGGTTCCTGAACCGATCGGCGTCTGCGTCACGGGAACCGGAGCTCCCGGGTAAAGCGATGCCGGCGCAGCCGGGGTATTTTGGGCAACAAGGGTTGTTCCTGGGGCATAACTGCCGTTAAAATCCAATCCTGTCGTGCCGACGCCTGAAACACTTCCATAGGAACTCGAACCGGTCGATGTTCCCGGGTAAACTTGTGCGCCGGTTTGAGCGAATCCGATATTCGATACAATCAGGGCGTGCAGCAATGCAACCATTCCGACGAAGAGCCGAAACAGCCGTTTTTCGACAAAAAACGGAATTCTTGGTTGCCTTGATGTCATGTTAGTCGCATAATGAAATGCCAAACGAAATTGTGGATGGCGGTCGACCGCCTGCCTCAAAGAAGGAATTACACAATTTTCCCGTCGACGTCAAGAGAGAAATTTCGCGACGAACCTCAGAAAAGGAGTTGGACGAATAATATGAACGCTGTGGGATACGATCTTGAAAAAATAAAAAACAACACACCGATTCAGGAAATCGAGTTTTTTGCGGAAATTTCATCGACAAACGACCGACTTAAAACGCTTCTCTCTCAGTCCAGCCCCCCCAATCTTCCGATTTTAGCTCTCGCTGAAGTTCAAACATCCGGACGAGGCCGGGGTACGAACCGTTGGTGGACGGGACGTGGAGCCTTGGCGATGTCGCTCGCCTTGGATTTGCACGATTCGTCGCTCAGCCGCGACGATCTTCCCCAGCTGTCCCCGATGATCGGGTTGGCAATTTCGGAAATAATCGAACCCTTGATACCGGATGACGGTTACGAAGTCGAGATTCATCTTCCGAACGACGTCTACGTCAACGGCCGCAAAATCGCCGGAATTCTCATCGAATCGCCGACGCCGCGGCACGCCGTGATCGGAATCGGCTTGAATGTCAACAATCGGACCGCCGACGTTCCTCCGGAATTGCGGGACCGTTCCATTGCAACACTCTGTGAGATTCTCGGCCGTGAGCTCGACCTGACCGAAATGGTGATCGAACTGCTGAATCGACTGTTTCGAGAGTTCAATCGGTGGAAAAAATAGCGCCCAGCCGCTTGCACAACCCTGCATTATCAAAATTTTTCAAATACTCTTGCAATATCCTTCCGATGGATGTACATTAGATAATTGGTATTATTATATTAAGATGAATTGCCCCGGTTTTTCGAAATCGAGGTCAGCGATAATCTGATTTCCGCTTCGTCGTTCATCCATTTTTGGGAGCAAAACCATGAAATCTTCGCAGTCTGAATCGCAAGCGACGGAACGGTTACGTTCACGCCGTCAATTTCTCGAAAATGTCGGCCAGATGACCGCCGTTGCCGGAGTTTCCGCAGCCGGTGGAGCGTCCGCGACCGGGTTGGTTTCGAACGCCGTTTTCGGTGCCGACGAAGACACCGGACCGATCGACTGCGGCCCGCCGCCGAAAGCGGTCAACAAAACGAAAACCGGCGGCGAAGGGTTCGCGCCGCTTCCGCTCCCCGTGACGCCGCTCCGTCGCAGTGAAGACAAGCGTCCGCCGAGTCCGCCGTCGTTGATCGGCAAACTCGCCCTCGGTGCCCCCCGTTTCGTCGTCAAAGACGGCAAGCAAACGATGTATCGCGACTGGATGACCGATCCGGCAGACGTCAAAACGCTCCTCGATTGGACGAATTCGAAGCTCGGAATCAATTATCGAGGCGTCGAATCGGATGTGGCGTCCTTCTCGTTCGATCCGCGTGAACTTCCCGCCCTGCTCATCGCCGGCCACAACAAATTCGAGCTGAACGACAAAACCCGCGAAGGGCTCCAGCGGTATGTCATGGACGGCGGAACGATCATCGCCGACGCCTGCTGCGGTTGGAAGGATTTCACCGAATCGTTCCGCAAGGAGATGGCCCTCATCTTCCCGCAGCGGCCGATGCGGAAAATGCTCCCCGACAACCCGGTTTTCGCCTCCTATTACAAGCTGAACCAGCAGTTCAACTACAAAAAAGGGGACGGAACCGAATACTCCGCCGAACCGAGTCTCGAATCGATCGAAATCGGTTGCCGTGACGCCGTAATCTTCTCGACCGCCGACATGACTTGCGGTTGGGACGGCCACGAACACGACCGCGGAACCCGTATGACGATCGACCTCGCCCGCCAAGTCGGTGCGAATATCGTGACCTACATGCTCGGAACATTCCAACTCGGTCGGTTCCTCAGCACCTCGAAGGTTTACCACGAAGACAAGGCTCCGAGCCGTGACGATTTCGTGTTCGCCCAGATCGTCCACGAAGGAGACTGGGATCCGGATCCGGATGCGGTCCATAACCTGATGAAATTCGTCAAGGAAAACTCGACGATGGAAGTCAAGTTCAAACGGCAGAACGTCCAGATGAAGGACCCGGCGGCGTCGACCTATCCGCTTTGGTACATGACCGGACACCGCGAATTCGTTTGGTCGCCGGAAGAAATCGCGAAGCTGCAACAGTTCGTGAAGGCGGGCGGAATTTTCCTTGCCGACGCCTGCTGCGGTCGTTCGACATTCGATACGGCGTTCCGTCGTGAGATTCGCAAAGCGTTTCCGGATCAGCCGCTTACACCGATTCCGTTCGACCATCCGGTTTACGGCAACCAGTTCAACATCGGCAAGGTCGAGTACTCACCGCGGACATACGAAGACTTCGGTCAACTGGAGCGTCCGGAACTCGAAGCGGTGATGTTCGACGGCAAGCCGGGCGTCATTTACAGCCGGTTCGACCTCGGCAACGGCTGGGAGCAATTCCCGCACGCTTATTCGTATGGCCTGAAAGACCGTTCGGCGCTGGAAATCGGTGCCAATATTTTGGTCTACGCCGTCACGCACTAAAAGTGCAAAAAATAAAAGCCGGAATGGAGGCGTACTCGCCGTAATGACGGTCCGTAATACCGTCAATACGCTGCGCTCCTTTCCGGCTTTTGTTGTTTATCCCCCGTTTAGCCCGCGAACCGAAGGTTCCGGTGCATGGAGAATTGCATGCCGCCGCTGATTGTCGACTTGATTTACATTCTCCTCGGCGGCTTGATCGGTGGGATGATTGCGAAAGCGTTGAAGCAGCCGCTCATTATCGGCTACATTCTCGCGGGGGTGATCGTCGGCCCGAACACCGGCGGCATCATGATCGAGTCACGGGAGCAGGTCTCGACGCTGGCGGAGGTCGGCGTCGCACTGCTCCTCTTTTCACTCGGCATCGAGTTTTCGTTGCGCGACCTGAAACCGATCGGCAAGATCGCGGGAATCGGCGCAATGGTCCAAGTCACGCTGACGCTCGTGTTCGGGTACTTTCTCGGCCGTTGGATCGGCTGGAACAACGTCGCAAGTTTTTGTTTGGCGATTTGCCTCGTTTCCTCCAGTACGGCGGTGATCTTGAAAAGTCTCGTCACGACGGGACACACCGGCTCTCTTTCCGGACGTGTGATGCTCGGCATGTCGATCGTCCAGGACTTGACCGTAATTCCGCTCATGATCGTGTTGGCGAGCGTTCACACCTCGGAGGGGGGGCTCGTTTGGGGAATCGCGAAACCGATCGGCTTGGCGATCGTGTTTGTCGGGCTCATGGTGTTGGTCGGCAGCCGCATCATTCCCAAAATCCTCCAATTCGTTGCGCAATGGCAATCGCAGGAACTGTTCCTGTTTTCGGTGATCGCGATCAGCCTCGGGATCGGCTGGGTTTCGTACATGTTCGGACTTTCCTTGGCGTTCGGAGCGTTCGTCGCCGGACTCGTTCTCGCGGGGAGCGATTACGGCAACAAGGCGCTCAGCGAGATGATTCCGCTCCGGGACGTGTTCGCTTTGGTCTTTTTCGTGTCGGTCGGCATGCTGCTTCAACCGTCTTTTATTTGGGCGAATATCGGCACAATATCGCTTCTCGTGTTCGTCGGTTGCGTCAGCCGCGGGCTGATTCTGGCGTTCATGTGCCGCTTTTTCGGGTATCGCAACATCATTCCGCTCGCCGCGTTTCTCAGCATGATGCCGATCTCCGAAATCGGGTTCATCGTGATCTCGATGGCGGGCGCCAACTTCAACGGCAAGGGCCCGATTGTCGACCTGACGCAATACTCGATGATCCTCAACATGATCGTGCTGTCGATGTTGATCGGACCGTTCATCGCCGTGTTCACCGGGCCGATTTATTCATTTTATGGTAAGTGTTACGCAATGTTTTGGCACAGAACCCAGGTGCAAACGGTCGTTCTCGAAGAAAACGGTTTAAGTAATCACGTCATCATCGCCGGCGGCCGATATCTCGCGCAATACATTGCGAGAGTGCTCCATTTTTTACGGCTTCCGTATGTCGTCATTGAGCCGAACCATCAACTGTTCGTCAAACTCCAACGGGAAAATCTGAGGACCATTTTCGGCGACCCGACGCACCAGGCGATTCTTGCGGCGGGGGAGATTTCGAAAGCACGGCTCCTGATCATCACGCAGGACGCTTATGTCGACATTGTGGGAATCGTGCGGACGGCCAAGGAACTTCGGCCCGACTTGCAGATGATCGTCCAGTTCGAAGGGCAGGACAACCTGCAACAACTCCGCGATTGGGGGATCGACGAAATCGTGCAACCGGAATACGAAGTCGGTCTTGAGATGCTGCGGCAGGCGCTCAACAGCCAACACGTCTCGACACAGGAAACGGAGCATTATCTCGATGAAATCCGACAGATGCTTTATTCGCCGTTGACATCCCCTTACGGCGATCGCCGGTTGCTCGGGCGGTTACGGAAAACGATGGGCCTGCTCGAACTTGAATGGATCCTTTTCACCGGCAGCCGAAATCTCGACGGTAAAACGATCGGCGACGTCGCTGCGGAAATCACCGTTGTCGGAATCATGCGGGATGGAAGTTTCCGAACCGATCCGCAACTGTCGGAGCCGCTTTTGCACGGCGATTGCCTTGCCGTCGTCGGAACCACAATGCAAATCGAAAACGTTGAACGAATTTTCGCGACAACGCCCGATCTGACTGATTCGTCGGTCGAACTACCTCCTGAAAGGTTAACGAGGCGGTAAGGCGTCCCTTTTTTCCGCGTCTTTCATCTTTCCCTAAAGAGCGGCACCGATTCGGACCGATTTGCTCTCCAGAGAGGCTGTATTGTTTTCCGTATCGACCGTTTTATCTAAGGGAGTTGGTGATGATTCGTCAAGCGATTTGCACCTTAATTTGTGTTGCTGCGTTTTCGATCGTGCTTTCGTCGTCCGAAGCCGCTGCGCAACAGGCCTACGGAAACCAATGGGCTCGGCAGTACAACGCGCAGGATTGGCAGCGGATGTACTATTACCCCTATGTTTACTATCCCCACAATTACTATTCCGCCGACTATTACAAAAGTTCGGAGGATTTGTATAATCGATACCCCGCCGAGATGAAAGTTCCGGCGTACAACAAGGACTGGATGAACTACTATCCGTCGACGCGGAAGTTCCATTCCGGCAACCATTTCCGAATGGATATTTTCTAGAAGCGATGTTAATGGCAGCCGGAAGCGAAGGGTACTCCCGAAGCGCCCGGTTAAATTAGGGTCTTCCGACGGAAAAACCGGGCGCTGCGCCGCCGTATCGTTTTCACGGTCGGCTTCGCTTCCGGCTACCAATCGAGTCCTTTAATTTGGCGTATCCAAATACGGGTCCTGCCCCATGGAGCGTTGAATTTTCTTCCGCTCTTTTTCGTAATAGAGCATCGTCTTCCGATTGCGGAAACTCTTTGTTTCGACCTTCCGTTGGGCACGAACGAACAGGCCGATCCAGCCGTTGTACCGGCGGTTCGGATGCCGTTCGCCGATCTTCTTGTATTTCTTCGCTTTCTTTGGCCCAAACGCTTTTTCGAGCAATTCGTCTTCCAGAGACAAGTATTGTCGGTATGTTCCGGGATCCCCCTGCCGTCCGCAACGGCCGATCAACTGTCGATCGATGCGGGCGGATTCGTGCATTTCGGTGCAGATGACATGCAAGCCGCCGAGTTCCTTGATGTCGTCGGGGATCTTGATGTCAGTGCCGCGACCCGCCATGTTGGTCGAAACCGTAACCTTGCCCCGTTCACCGGCTCGGGAAACGATTTCCGCTTCCTCGGCGACGTGATATGCATTCAGCACTTTATGCGCAATTCCTGCCTTCCGAAGCAGTTGCGCCAAAATAATCGATTTTTCGATCGTTCGCGTTCCGATCAGGATCGGACGTCCCGTGGCGTGAATCTCTTGGACTTCCTTGACGATTGCGTCCCATTTGGCGGCTTCCGAGGGGAAAATCCGTGTCGGCAACTTAACCCGTTTCGGCGGTTTGTTCGTCGGAACGGGAATCACCTTGCAGCGATAGATTTTGCGGAGTTCCCCTTTGGACGCCGCAGCGGTTCCTGTCATCCCGGCGAGATTGTCGAATCGAAGGAAATAATCCTGAACCGTAACCCGAGCCGCTTGGCCGGTTGCGACCGTTACCTCAATTCCTTCACGGGCCTCGACCGCCTGGTGAATGCCGTCCCTCCATTTACGGCCCTCGCCAAGGCGTCCGGTGAACTCGTCGACGATCACGATTTCGCCGTTTCGAACCACGTAATGCTGGTCCTTCTGGTATTCCCGTTCGACCTTGATCGCCCGTTGGACAAACTCATAAATATGGTACAGCCCCGTGTCGTCCAAGGCGGACGGTTTGTCGATCAATCGGGCTTTCATGCGGCCCGCCTTGGTCAACTCGATCGTTTTCTTTTCGTGATCGTATTCGTAATCGGTGTCTTCGACGAACTCTTTGGCAATGGTTGCCGCCCATCGGAAGCACTCGACTTCCTGTTTTTCCTCCTCGGTCGGCAACGCGCTGATGATGAGCGGCGTACTCGCCTCATCGATCAGGATGCTGTCCGCTTCGTCGACCAACGCGAAATATGGATCGCGCTGGACCGGCTTTTCATCAGTCGTCTTGACGGTTCCTTCGAGCATTGCGCCGAGGAGATCGTGTTCCCCTTCCCGAATTTTTCGGAGCAATAATCGGTCCCGCAGGAAGTCGAACCCGAATTCCTTGGCGGTTCCGTACGTTACGTCGCAGTGATACGCTTCACGCCGGGAATCTTGCTGCTGTTCCGTTTGGATGATTCCGACTTTCATTCCGAGCGCGTTGTAGATCGGCTGCATCCACTCGGCGTCGCGCTTGGCGAGATAGTCGTTGACCGTTGCGAGGAGCGCTCCCTTGCCGAGTAATGCGTACAGATACATCGGAAGCGTTGCGGTAAGCGTTTTTCCTTCGCCGGTCTGCATTTCGACGATAGAGCGGTTGAACACCGCCGTTCCGCCGAGAATCTGAACGTCAAAATGTCGCATGTTGATCGTCCGGCGGCCCGCTTCACGAACGAGGGCGTACGCTTCCGGAAGGAGCGACTTGAGCGGTTCGCCGCTGCGGGCCCGATACCGCAACGACAGGCTTTCCTTCCGAAGATCGTGATCGGAAAGCGCTTGCGTCTTCTTTTCGAGCCGGTTGACCTTGCTGAGTTCGTAGGACCACCGAGCCAGGCGACCTGCGGTCGTCAGCGGAACGAACGAGTTCAAAATACGGCTCACGCCGGAAGGAATCGCGCCCAAGATTTGTTTCTCTTAATTTAAAGCACGTACAAGGTAGGCAACCGACCGCCGGGCGGTTGCGTGCGGTACTCCGCACTGGATGCCGCTCACTAGCGCCGAGTCCGGAGTACCGGACGTTGCCGCCCGGCGGTCGGCAACCTACCTGTTCTCCAATTCTTTCGCCTTTGCCGCGGCGGCGTCCGCTTCGTCGTCCCGACCCAGCTTTTTAAGCACGGAACTCTTGTACTTGTAAGCAGAAACGTGATCGGGAATCAGTTCAATCGTCTTGTCGAGATCGGCGAGCGCCTTTTCACGGAGTTCCCGCTGAACATCGGCGTCCTTTTCGTCGTGAGCCTTCCAAGTGTATGCGAAGCCTCGTTCGAAGTAAAGGTTTCCCTGAAGCGTTTTGCTCTCCCCAGCGATTTCCAAATAGGCGGTCGTCCCTTTGATAATCTCATCCCAATCCTTTTTGTCCCGCATGAAATTCAACCGCCAAAGTCGCATATCCCAGCGATGGTTGTCGGTTTTCAGTTCGTCAACGTATTTTTCAAGCACAGTGTTGCAATCCGCGAGTCCCCATTCGAAATACTTTTTTTCGATAAACATTGCGTTTTCTCTCTCACGGATTTTGTGCAGAAACAGTATTCGGGATGCTAAAACCTGGAGTTTTTCCGTCGACAATTCGAGGACTCGCTCCAGATCGTCAAGCGCTTCGTCGTATTTTTTCAGGGCGGCGTAGAAATCCGCTCGTTGGGCGTAGGCTTCGGCGGTCGGTTCCTTCGCAATGGCCTCTGTGAAAAGATTGATCCCTTTTTCGAGATGATCCATCGGATAATACTTCACGAGAAGGAGGCCAAACTCCTTGTCGATTTTCTCCGCTTCCGTGAAGTCGGCGATCGCTTTATCCTTGTTGCCGAGCTGAGCGTGGCACATTCCCCGAAGGGCGTACGCATCCTCAGATTTCGCACCCCGTTCAATCGCCTTGTCGAATGCGGCAACGGCGGCATCGTATTTTTCCTGCGAAAAGCGATATTGTCCGAGCGCCAACGGATACTCCCAATTTTCCTTGGCGAGGTCCGTGACCTTTTCGAGATCGGCGATGATTTGGTCGGCATCCTTGTCCTGATCGGAGAGCGAAATCCGGGCGACGAAATACTCTGCTTTGTCGGGATGGAGCCGAATCAGCGTCTCCAAATCGTCGAGCGCTTTCTTGTTGTTTTCCTGCTTGGCGTGGATGAAGACACGCATGTGCAGCATCGTTTCGTTGTCCGGGAAGAAATTCAGTCCTTTGTTGGCGTGCTCCAAGGCGTCGTCGAGTTTTTCTCGTTCGCCGTCAATGATCGCCAACACGAAATGGGCGGCACCTTGAACGAAATCGTGCTGCCCGGTTTTTTCGAGGATTTTCAGAGCGGCGTCGCGTGAAGCGTCTTCGTCCTTTTTGTCGGCGGCTTCCGAGATCGGGGCGAGGACTTCGAGAATGTCGTCGCGGTCTTTTTGGAGCGTGATTTTCTCCCACTCGGCGGAGAGATAGTTGGCGATCCACTCCGGCGTCTCCGTAGCAGAAGCAACGGCGGCGAACGTCAGCACGAGGAACGCGGTCGGAAACAGGATCGATTTCGTAAACATGGAAAACTCCGTTTTTCATGGATTTAAGGAC
>JAVBPI010000201.1:0-29320 GCA_031549705.1 Thermoguttaceae bacterium | reverse complement strand
TGGTTCGGCGGTCGCGGACACTATTGCAAGTGTTTCAACGCGATGGTCGCCGGCGGCGGCTTCAAAGGGGGACCCGTGGTCGGCGAATCGAACGCAACCGGCGAAGAGGTCAAAAGCCGTCCCGTCGCGCCGCAGGATTTACTGGGAAGCATTTACACGCAGTTGGGAATTGATCCGGACGCACAACTTCCCAACGAAAAAGGGATCGAAACGACCGCCATGCCGCCGGAATCCGAAGCGGGGCGGCTCTACGAAATCATGGGATAATCCGTGTTTCATGGAACATTGGGTACAAAAACTCCGTGGTTTTCGTTGTTTTTTAACGATTTTTCCGACTTTTCCGCCAAACCTTATTGACAGGAGCAATGAGAGATGTCAATATGTTGGTTTTTAAGGGGTAAACCCAGCGTGGCTGGGCCTTTGATCGAGCTTCCGCTCGTCGGTCAACCCGCTCCCGATGGTCGCTGACATGCTTGAAAAGAATTCGCGATCTTCGAGATAAGAAACATCGTGTTTGAACCCCCGTTCGTACCCAAGGAGGAATCCCCATGGCCAAAGCCGAAAAAGCCGAAGTGAAGAAACCGTTGACGAAGACACAGATCATCGCCGAGATCGCCGAAGCGACGAAGCTGCCGAAGAAAGACATCGACATGGTCCTTGAGGCGCTCGCCGAAGAGATCAAGAAGAGCCTCGGCAAAAAAGGCGCCGGCGCATTCACACTTCCCGGTCTGCTGAAGATCGAAAAGAAGCACGTCAAGGCCCAACCCGCCAAGAAGAACGTTCCGAACCCGCTCCGTCCCGGCGAATTCATCAACCGCGAAGCGAAGCCCGCCCACTACCGCGTCAAGGTGAGAGCGCTCAAGGCCCTCAAGGAAATGGTCTAGTCGAGACCATCTCGTCATCGGGACCACAGGTCCCGGTCCGCATCGAATTTTCGAGGTCAAAAATCCCTTGTCGACGATGATCGACGTCAAGGGATTTTTTTGCGCAAAGAGGTCTGGACTCCGTCGGCGGCAATCGATATGATTCGAGCCCTTGACGCTCCGACCGTTAGCGCGGAGTACCGGCAAATGGTGAACCTCGAACTCTGTTTTTCTCATGTCGATCAACGCCGCTTCGAAAGTCAATGCGTTTCAATCCATGCTTTCGCAAACCGCTCAGGCATCCGCGGCGGGAAAGACGGGCTCCACCTCGAAAGCGTCCACCGGGAAGGACCAATTCGTTCCGTCGCCGAGCTTGACGATGCTCCAACAGCTTCTCAGTCAAAACATGGACGGCAGCGACGATAGCAAGGAAACCGGCTTGAGCGGCTTCGAACTGCTCAAACAACGGACCGAAATGCTCTCGAACATGATCCAGATGAAATTGAAAAATTTCGAGTCGAATCTTGTTTCAAGTGTGAAGTCGGCCGGGCTTGACCCATCGCAACAGATGAACGTCCAAAACGGCGTCGACGGCTTGCTGCTGAGCAACGACATGCCGAACAAGGACGCCATCCAAAACCTTCTCGGCAACAGCGATGCGCTACTCGATCAGTTCAAGGATATCTCCCAGTTGGCCGGTCTGCTCGGAACGCTTCAGCAAACCGCTCAAACAGGCGGGGCGGGCTCGTCCGCCGCTTCACAATACGCCCAACAGTCGCAAGCCCTGAAAGCGACGATGAAGCCCGACGCCCAACTCACGGTGCGCGTAGCGGAAGGAAACGCCTCGTTTACGTTCGATTAAGAAACGCATCGTCGATTTGTTGAATGCGCCGGACCTGGCGGTGAGACCGAATTCACACTCGGTTTCCATGCGGCTTTATATTTCTTGGATAAAAAACCGGGGATTCTTGCAAATGCCCTGTTCGTTTGATAAGATGCACGGTAGCCGTTCTTTCCGAACGTTTATCCCACCGCCGCTGTTTTTCGAAGCGGTAACACCCCCCTTCCGTCATGGCTCAGCAACCGCAACAATGGTATTATCGTAAGGGAAACGAACGTTTCGGCCCGATTAACAGCGCCGAACTCAAAAAGAAGGCGGACACCGGCGAAATCCTCCCCGACGATCTTCTTCGGATGGTCGGACTCGTCGACTGGATTCCCGCCGCGAACATCAAGGGACTCTTCCCGACAGCCGCCCCTTCGGCACCAACACCAGCCTCTCCGAAACCGACGCCGAAACCCGTTGCGCCCGCTCAAAAACCGACTGCGGCAAAACCGATCCCCAAACCGGCGTCGGCGGCTCCGGGAACGGCTTCGCAGACCCCTCCCAAACCGGCTCCGAAACCGGTTCAGCGTCCGGCAGCAGCGGCTTCAACTCCGAAACCGGCCCCCCCTAAGCAACCGCAAAACGCTCCGTCCCCGTACGGAGCGGCTCCTGATCCGTTTGCGGCTTTTGGTTCGTCGGCGACTCCGGCGTCCGATCCGTTTGCCGGCGTGCCGAATCCGTTCGCCAATTTTGGTGATCCGGCCGCCGGTGGAGCGATGGGAGGCGGGTTTGATCTGTCGAATCTCGTTGCCATGGAAAAACAGGGCCAAGCGTTGCCGCAATCGGCTTCGACACAGGCCGATCCGTTTGCATCCCAAGCCGCCCCGGCCGCCGCCGCAAAAAAAGGACGCGGTGGAAAACAATCGGCGGAAAGCGGTTCTTCGTCGTTCGGCTTCGGTTTTCTGGCCGCCCCATTTGCAGCGGTTACGGTGATCGGTTTCGTCTGCGGCTGCATTTGCGCTTGGATTCCGCTCTGGTATTTTTGTTTCGCCTTCGCCGTTGTCGTTTCCAAAGGGGTTGGCATGTTGGCGGGAAACTGCCTGCTCAAAGCGAAATGCAAGAACGAAGTCATCTCGCTTGGATACGGCGGACTTGTCGGCCTGTTCGTGACCTATTTTTTCGTCGCAGCATCGTTGTGGACCTATTGGAACGCCGCAGCCGGGTTGAACAACATTGCCGCAAGACATATTGCCAAGCAGGCAGAACTGAGGGGCGACCGCCCGCCCGGCGTCGACGAAGAAGGACGGAGCACCGAACTTCGGCCCGACGAGCCTCCGATGACAATGGAAGACATTGAACGCAATCAAGCCGCTGCCGAAGCCGCAAACCAACATGCCGAGCAGCGGAAACCCGAAGTGACGCTGGTTTCCGAGAACCCTGCCGCCGAGGGACAAACGCCCCACAAAGCCGCTCCTTTGAACGAAGACGGAGAAGAAGAGGAAGACGAAGAAGCGGATGCAGCGGCCGCCCCCGGAAATTTCGGCGCCGACCGCCCCCAATGGGATCGGGAACAAGCCCATATGCGGGCAGAAGCGGAAAGGGTTGCGCTGTTCATGCGATTGTTCGGCAAGGGAATCACCGTCATGGAAGCGATTTCCCCATATTACCTGATGATGTACGTCAAGTTTTTCTTTTGGGGGGATTATGTGTATTGGTTGATCATGGGAGGAATTCTCGTCGCCATTACGGCTCACTCGACTTGGATGGCAAACCTCGGGCACGACCCGACAAGCTCCGGGGGATTTTGACAGGAGGAGTTAGGAGGAAGCCGTTAAGAGGAAAAAGAATACGGTTTCGCCTTCTTTTTTTCGCCTGTTTCTTGACGGAATGGAACAATCCAGCATAATAGCACCGGGAACTTCGGTCCTCGTGCTAAAACGCAAGCGTTCTTCCCTCCATCTTCTCACTTCTATCACCTTCCCCCATGGCTCCGCATTATATTTTTGAAATGAACCGCGTCTCGAAGCGGTACGGTGAAAAAACGGTCCTCACGAACATCAACCTGATGTTCTACTACGGGGCGAAAATCGGCATCGTCGGCGAAAACGGCGCCGGAAAGTCGACGCTCCTCAAGATCATGGCCGGTATCGACAAGGACATTGATGGTGACGCAACACTCGCCAAGGGAATGCGCGTCAAATACGTCGCCCAGGAACCCGAACTGATGCTCGACGCCACGGTCCGTGAAAATCTGCTCACGGCGGTCGCGCCGATTCAGGAAAAGATCGACAGGTACAACGAAATCGCCGCCGCGATGGGGGATCCTGACCAAGCGGACAATTTCGACGACCTGATGGAGAAAATGGGACGCCTCCAAGAGGAAATCGATGCCGTAAACGGTTGGGAACTCGACCGAACCATCGACATGGCCGCCGACGCCTTGGTTCTGCCGCCGGACGATGCCGTAATTCGAAAACTTTCAGGAGGAGAGCGCCGCCGGGTCGCCCTCTGCATGGCGTTGCTCGAAAAGCCCGATTTGCTGCTGCTCGACGAACCGACGAACCACCTCGACGCCGAAACGGTGCATTGGCTCGAAGGGCAGCTCCGCGACTATCCGGGAACGGTCATTATCGTCACCCACGACCGGTATTTTCTGGACAATATCACGAAATGGATTCTCGAACTGGAGAACACACGGGGAATTCCGTTCGAAGGGAACTATTCGTCGTGGCTCGCGCAGAAAGCGGAACTTCTGCGTGTGACGGAAAAAAAGGAAACGCAACGGCAGAAAACGCTGCAACGGGAACTCGAATGGATCCAGATGGCTCATAAAGGCCGGCTCCAGAAAAACCAGGCCCGTGTCGATGCGTACGATAAACTTGCTTCGCAGCAGACATTGGACGACAAAAGCGATACGATTATTCAAATCGCGCCGGGTCCACGCCTCGGCGACAAGGTCGTTGTTTTCAAGGGGATTTCCAAGGGATACAATTTAGCCGGTACTCCGGGCTCTTCCGCCCCTCCAATCACGCTGATTGAAGACTGTTCGTTCAGCATTCCGCGTGGGGGGATCGTCGGCGTGATCGGTCCGAACGGAACCGGCAAGACGACGATGTTCCGAATGATCGTCGGCGACGAAAAACCGGACAAGGGAACGCTCGAACTCGGCGACACGGTGCAGCTTGCGTATGTCGATCAACACCGGGACGAGTTGAACGACGAACTTTCCGTGTTCGACGAAATCACAGGGGGAAAAGACGTCGTGGAACTCGGGCCGATCAAAATGAACAGCCGAGCATATGTTTCCCGCTTCAACTTCCGGGGAACGCAGCAGCAGAAATTATTGAAACAGTGCAGCGGCGGTGAACGGAACCGCGTTCACCTCGCCAAATTATTGAAACGGGGCGGCAACCTGTTGCTCTTGGACGAACCGACGAACGATCTCGACGTTGCAACAATGCGGGTTCTCGAACAAGCGTTGATTGATTTTGCGGGTTGTGCGATGGTAATCTCTCACGATCGGTTCTTTTTGGACAGAATTTGTACGCATCTGCTGATTTTCGAGGGGAACGGCAAAGTGTCGTGGTTCAACGGCAACTTCACCGCTTACGAAGAAAAGCTGAAAGCGGAAGATCCCGGCCGCGTCGGACATCGGCGGGGAAAATACCGCAAGATCGTCTAATAGTTTCGTACGATTGAAAACGCGAGGCGACATCCCTGGAAGATACTTTTCAGTCAAGGCGGTCTCTCTCTTTTTTCGGCGATTCCGATTCGTTCAAAGGGCCAAGTCTCCGCGACTGGCAGGACAGTTTTTTGACGGGTGTTTGACATGCCTAATTGCGTCGAAATTATATTTTTTCGTTTTCATTCCTTGAATTTCCTTTTGGGAAATGGTAGTCGGCGACGCCCAAGCATACCGCCTTCGCAGCAGCATCCGAGATTATATTGTCCTAACACATGCCCCCGTTCGGCGTCTGTACGGTAACGCTCGAACCCGTCTTCAAAGAAAGAGCGTGGATCAATTTGCCCGATGTTCCCAAGTGGGAAAAGTTTTGGCAGAATTTGCGGATGTCGCGGGAGTCCGAATTGATCCTTGACGGTAAATTAGACATTTGTATCGTTGCTATGATAATAGGCAATGATCCCTTGGTGATGTATAATCACTATTTCCACCTGACCAGCGATGATTACAAAAAAGCTGCCGATTATTCACCAACGAGAAACACCGAAACATCATAAAAACAATAGCTATTGGGCGGCTTGGTGAGGAAGAAAAAATTAAGATCAAATCCAAGATCATAATAATTCATTAAATTGAATAATTCATTAAATTGATAGTGTATTTATAACATATTGAAATAAAACACTTTAAAGAAATAAGGAAATTCGAAATGCACTATCCTTGGTGGTTTGTACCCGGCTTGACGGCTCCGATGCTCATCGCGGCCATTGCCGTGATTCATGTTCTCGTCTCGCATTACGCCGTCGGCGGCGGGATTTTGATCGCGCTGGAGAACGAATTTGCTCTCAAGGCCAGCGACAAGCCGTACCGCGATTATTGGTACAAGCACGCTCAATTCTTCGTGCTCCTGACCGTTGCGTTCGGGGCGATTACCGGCGTCGGGATCTGGTGGACGATCGGTTTGGCGTCGCCACTCGCCACGGAAATGCTCATCCGGACGTTCGTGTTCGGTTGGGCGATCGAATGGGTTTTCTTCATCGTCGAAATCGTTTCGGCGTTCGCCATGTATTATTACTGGACGAAATTGCCGCCGAAAACCCACATCGTCGTCGCCTGGATTTACGCCATTGCGGCGTGGATCAGCTTGGTTCTCATCACCGGCATCACGGCGTTCATGCTCGACAGCCGCGGCGTTTTCGCCCATTGGAGCGAACATGGCAACTTCTGGGCCGCGTTCTTTAACGTCCAATTTTTGCCGCAGACCATCGTCCGGACCGGCGGTTCGATTCTGTTGGCGTCCCTGTACGTTTTCCTCCATGCGGCCTGGACGCTTCGCAAGCCGGAAGACGCCGAACTGTTACAAAAAGTCGTCCGCCGGATGACGCGGCCGATTTTGTTCGGGGCGCTCACGATGGCGCTAGGCGTTGCGTTCTGGTTCGTGATGCTGAAACCGTCCGTGCTCCTCGTCATGGAACGGGCCGTGCTGCTCAATGTCCTGCTGACGATCTTTTTCGGACTCTGCGGCCTGCTCACGCTTTTCATCGTTTTCGGACCGATGCTGAATCCACGCTCCGTCAACGTCGGGTTTGCGGCGTGCCTGTTTGTTCTCGGACTAACGGCCCTTGCCTCGGCGGAGTTCGTCCGTGAAGCGGTTCGCAAGCCGTGGATCATCGACCAAGTCGTCCTCGGCAACCAAATTTACGCCGACGAAATTCCCCTTCGGCAAAAAGACGGGTTTCTCAACGGCATAAAAAACACGGAGTACCGGCTAAATGATTTTCAGCCCATTCCAACGGATCCGATCCGGCGTGGGGGCATGATTTTCATGTATCACTGCAATAATTGTCACGCTCCGGACCACGGAATGTCCGCCGTCGGACCGCTTTTCGTCGGCGAACCGAAAGATCGAATCAAGGATTTCGTACGGCGTTTGGACGAACCGGTCTACTCCATGCCGCCGTGGTGCGGTACCGAAGAAGAACTTGACGATCTCGCCGAGTTTATCCTGACGATCCGTCCGGAAATGCCGAAGCATTAGGGAAGTTTCGGTGCTCAAATCAAAGTCATGCAAGGAGATACGAATGCAAGCGATTTTACCGCCGGCATGGTAACGAACGGCGGGTTTTCATGACGGGTGACAAACGGGCAACGCACAAAATTTGCTTTGGTGGTGTACTACATCAGCCTCGCTATTCTCCTCCAGCCGAAAAACACACAAATGTTTGCAAAGACTTTTATCAAGATTGTCGTGGCGACGATTTTCGTTGTCGCAGGATCGTTTTTTTGCCATGGACAAGAATCCACGGACATTCCGAAGTTCGACGACCAAACGGAACGAATTTGGAAAGCTCACTGCGTCGTTCCTAAAACGGATAATATCAAGGAACTTCGGGCTTTCTTGAAATACCAGACCGATCAATGGGTGGAAATGAACGGACACCTCCGGGAAAAAGACGATTGGGACCGGTTCCACAATGCAAAAAATCGGGCAACCTTTGATGCCGCGAATAGAATCATTGCTCTTGCGAAAGTCGAGCCGGGAGAAGAACCTGCTCCACCGAAAACCAAGGAGGAATACTACGGATGGAATGATGACGACGATGCCAAATTCGCCCTGCGGCAGAAAATGATGGCATTCAATGGGGCGAGAGAATGGGACCCCGATTGGGAAAAGCATTTTCAAGAATTCATCCGGGAGATGAAAAAGAACCCCGAGTATAAATATGTCGTGAAAGTTGCGGAAAACAGCTGGTTTTCCTCTCATTTCAATGCCGCCGTTTTTACGGAGGGATACTCTTTCGACGAGCAACTCCGACGATACGGAGAGAATTTCGAGAACCTGAAAAAATATTGCTCGGAAAATACGAACGATCCCTGTTTGAAATTCGCCATCAGCAACTGGCAAACGATTCAAATGCAAGCCGTCGAAGTTCTCGAAAGAAGCGGCAAGATCAAAAAAGGAACTCTTGCGAAACCGGCGTTGGAGTTTTACCGTGCACTTTTTCAAAAATACTCCGACGTTCCCGAAGCGGAAGGATGGTTGAGGAATATCGACAACGATTTGGTGAAATACGACATTCTCACGGCAACCGATCCGGCGGCGGCATTTCAGGCGGCCGTCGAGAAACTGAAAACATCCCTGGAAAACGGTCTGGACGAAAATTCCTGGCAGAAGGTCGGTGGACTCTCTCAAATCGCCGAAGACATGGATTCCCGAAACCAATCGCTCCGCTTGCTACTGACGACGGTTCGTCCCCTTTTCGCCGCTTCGGAAAACGAGAAGATTCGGAATTACGCGTTGGGATTCAACCTCCAACTGAAACACCTTGCCTTGGAGGGGAAGCCGTTCGAGTTCGAAGCGATCCTCTTGGACGGCCAAAAGATCGACCTGAAAGACTTTCGTGGAAAAGTCGTGATCCTCGATTATTGGGCCACGTCGTGCGGCCCGTGCGTCGGAGAAACGCCGATGCTGAAAACGTTCTACAAAAATTGGAAAGAACGCGGCGTCGAACTGATCGGTTTCAGTGTCGACGAAGATTTGGAGACGCTGAAAAAATATGTGGAAAAAGAGTCGCTCCCTTGGCCGAACGCTTCGGAAAAACTCTCGAAAGAACGGAACCTTCCCGATTCCCGAAAGAAATACGAGATAGATTCTTACCCGACGACGATCCTCATCGATCAAAACGGAAACGTCGTCCGAGCGGGCAGCGGACTGTATTCGGTGATCATGAATGTCGGCAAATTGCTTCCACCGGAAGATAAAAAGAAATAATGGTTCTCGTCTGCCGTATCTTCGCTGGTGATTGTTATCTGCGAAAACGCTTCCACGTTTGATTGCAAAGTCATGCATCCATTTATCGGCCGGTTGCAGCGTTCTTCCGGAAAGGACGCTCCATGGCGTACGCTTGACATTTGCCGCTCCAAGGGTACACTATTGACGACTTGACATTTTTCGGTTTTTTGTCAACCCACAAAAGGGGAGAACGTCTTGGAACGGAAAGTTGTAATTACCGGGATGGGGGTTATCAGCTCCATTGGCGTCGGCGTCGCCGAATTTTGGGAAGGAGTCCAAACGGAGCGTTGCGGTATCGGACCGATCACGCGGTTCGACGCTTCGGATCTTCCGTGTCGGATCGCGGCGGAAATCAAGGATTACCGCCCGGACCGATTCATGGACAAGCGCGTCGCGCAACGGACGGCCGGGTTTTCGCAATATGCGATGATCGCCGGTGAAGAAGCGTGGAAAGACGCCGCCCTCGACAAGCATTCGTTTGACGATCCGAACCGCTGCTCCGTGATTCTCGGCAACGGTATCGGCGGGCTGGAAGTCGACGACGAATCACATCGAAAACTCTTCGAAAAAGGGCCGTCGAAGATTCCGGCGATGACGATTCCCCGCATGCTTGCCAACGAAGCGGCGGGAAACCTGTCGATGCTCCTCGGAATTCGGGGGGCGGCACTGACAATGCTGACGGCTTGCGCTTCGGGAACCGACGCCCTCGGACTCGCCTTGGACCGAATTCGGGGAGGTCGGGCCGACGTCGTGTTGGCCGGTGGCACGGAATCGACGATCACGGCGTACGGCCTGGGTGGATTCTGCCAGCTCAAAGCTCTGAGCACGAATTTCAACGACACGCCGCAGAAAGCGAGTCGACCGTTCGACAAAGACCGCGACGGATTCGTGATGGGGGAAGGAGCCGGAATTCTCGTGCTTGAGGAACTCGAACACGCCCAAAAGCGAGGGGCGAAAATCTACGCCGAACTGGCGGGGTACGGATCGACGGCGGACGCGTACCATTTGACGGCTCCGAGTCCGGACGGCGAAGGAGCCGCCAGGGCGATTCGGCAAGCGTTGAACGACGCCGGCCTGAAACCGGAAGAGATCGATTATATCAACGCTCACGGAACGTCAACGCCGACGAACGATCCGGTCGAAACGGCGGCGATCAAGGCGGCGCTCGGCGAGCATGCGTACAACGTCAAGGTTTCGTCGACGAAGGGAATGATGGGACACGCCCTTGGAGCGGCGGGCGGCTTGGAAGCGATCATTTGCGCTCTTGCGATTCGGGACGGATTTTTCCCGGCGACGATCAACCTCGACGAACCGGATCCGCTTTGCGATTTGGATTACGTTCCGAACAAAGGTCGCCGCGGCGATATTCGTGTCGCGGCGTCGACGTCGCTCGGCTTCGGCGGACACAACGGCGTCATCGTTCTCAAGCGGTTTGCATCGCAAGAAAAATAGATGTCCGCGATGAAATACAGCGCGCTGTGCGGCTAAAACGCAAGCGATATTCGATCCGGGGATGAAACTTTCGAGCGTCCCCCAAAACTCGATCTCTCATGGGGAGCGTTTTCGAAAAAGGGGCGAGTTTGATGCGAGGCAACGCCGATTTTCCCTCCCCCTCTCCCGAGGGGGAGGGAAATCAACGCCTTCTCAAGCATCCACGCCGCCCCCTATCCGAAAACGCTCCCCCTCTCATTCCAGTGTCAGCAGGGCGTAACGAATCACCGCATCTTTGATCCGATCCGCTTTTTCCCGATCGGATTCCGCGTTCCCGGCAGGGCGATGCGTGAAAATCTTATCTAAACGAAAACAGAAAACCAGTCCTAGAATACACGCCGTTTGCAAACACACCCACGGTCGATTCGTGGTCCCGGTGATCGATTGGACCAACGACTCCAGGAAGTCGTGTTGGCTCCGGATGAATTTGTCGTAAAACAAATCGTACAACTCCGAGGGGTAAACCATTTCGTGAATCAAAATGTTCTTCCCGCTGACTTGGCGAGAGCTGGCGTTGTCAAGATACACGCCGATCAATTCGGCCAGTGCGGCTCTCGCTTCATCCTTGCCGTGCGGCGTCTGCTTCTCCCATCGGTCCCGGCAATCGCGGACCCGCTGGTCGAGGATCGACATGACTCGCTCGAAAACGATCCGGTACAAATTGGCCTTGCTCTTGAAGTGATACATGATCAACGGGACTTTCGCGCCCGATTCCGCGGCGATCGTGCTGAGCGTGACGGCCTCCGCGGTTTGTTCGGCGAATAATTTCATTCCCGTCTCGATAATTCTCTCGACCGAGGCGATCGACATGTCGACGTCCGAATACTGCATGTCAGGCGACACGGGAGGCGTCCGGGGATCCTGGGAAATCGGCGCCGTTTCGAGCATCGTAAAACAGGGGCGTCGCAATTCACTCAAATACGTTTCTTCAAGATCGCTTTCGAGGATCAGGAATGCATTGCGCAACACGATTTCCTTCATCATCTCCGCTTCCTCGCGGCTGAATCCGACAATGCCGACGGAGCGGAGCAAGGTTTCACGTTCGACACGGAAACTGAAAATCTGGCTGAGAATCGCGGCGGTTTGAATGATGGCGGTCTCACGGTCGTCGTTGCCCGTGATCGCCATGAGAACCGTCACGAAAAAATCAATGTGACGTCGATAATATTTTTCGAAAAAGAGATCACGAAACTCCGACGGATAGAGAATCTCGAAGATGAAGATACGCTCGTGCTGCCGGTTGGGGGAAGAAGCGTTGTATAAACCGTCCATCGCATTGTTGATCAACATGCAAAGGATCCCTCCGGCCTCTTCTTTCGTCAAGCTCTTTTTTTCTTCCACCATTTCCATGTATGGTCGGAAAATGGATTCGTAAGACGCCATGACCCGGTCGAAGATCGTTTGGTAGAGATTCGACCGACTTTTGAAATGATACATCAATAGCGGGACTTTCACGTCGGCTTCCTTGGCGATCATGCTAAGCGAAACAGTATCCGCCGGGTTCTGCGAAAAAAGTTTCAGCGCGGCTTCGGTAATCCGCTCGACGGCGTTCAATGAACCCTGTTCACTTGACGGTTTTTTCATAGGGACAATCCGCTCAAGGCGGATGATGTTATAGACCATGCGGCGGCTGTTCAGGGTGCGTACCGTGAACAATAGCGGCTGAGCGACTCTTCAGTTTTTTGTCGTTTCCATGGCATCGAGAATGCGAATAAGTGCATTTCCTACCAGACATTACGACATTTTACAATAACTGCCTCTCATATCGGCCTAAATTCAAAATAAAGTTAGCGGGTCTAATGCAATTATTGAGCAGGTGATAAAACTTGATCCGTTGTTTGAGCGACTGCTGTGTAGGGTCCGCCGCATTTTGAACTCCGCTACGCTCCGTACAAAACACGACTCCGTACATTTTTATTGCCACCACAGTAATGGATCACGGCCATATCGAGGATTATTTTTTCGGCATGACGAACAGCGCGACCAAGCCGAGCGGAATAACGAGGTAGAGGAATCCCGGCCTGAGCGCACAGAGAACGGCAATCGGCACGGAAATATAGTAGACCCATCGGGGAATCCGCGTCAAATCCGGCCAGGCGATCCAAAAGAGAAAAAGGACCGGAGCCCATTTAATGACGCCGTACATCGGTTTGGCATGGTAGGGATCCGCATAGGAAACCGCCATGGAAATCGCCGCGACGGCGCAGAGCACCATGGCGATGGCCCCCAGTTTCGTGCGAATCGGTAAATCAAACCAGCGTTTCATGAAAAAACAATATGCTCGTTCAGTCTGCGGTTCCAAGGCCCGGTGTTTTGGCGAAAGAGGCATATTTAACGGTTATCATGCCTGCAACAGTTGCCCCAAGCCGGGTGAATCTTTGGTGGCGGAACGTCGACAACAACGGAATGGAGACACCCCGTCGAAACACCCCAATATAGCCCGATATTTATTTTACGGTACCGAGACCGATGAGAAAACCGTTCTTCGCGATTCTTTTTTTCGTGGCGTCCGCCGTTTGGGGGAGCGATTCCGTCGATCCCTGCGGCCCGTGCCGCAGCGATTCGGTGAAATCCTGCTCGCTGGAACGGGTCGATCAGGATTACGTCTTGACCATCGGACGAGGTTCCAACAAGACGTCGTTTCTCTTCGGCGGTTGGGTCGAAGCGGGGGCTTACACCAACGGCAACGGCGGTGGCAACAACGGCCCGCAACACGCGGTGAGCAATCGGACGACGGAATTTTCGCTCGATCAGCTTTATTGGTACGGCGAGAAAGTCATGAACCGCGACAAGGGATTCGATTGGGGGGCCCGCATCGACATGATGTACGGCATCGACGCCTCTTCCGCCCAGTGTTACGGCGACCACACGTTCGACTACGGCTGGGGAGGGATCAAGAACCGTTACGATGACGAAGGCTGGATCGGCAAACAGTACGGCGTTGCCATGTACCAGCTTTACGCCACACTCGGCTACAAAAAATTCCAGGCGAAGGTCGGAAAATTCATCACGCCGATCGGTTGGGAATCGGCGGCGTCACGGGACAACTTTTTCTACAGCCATTCGTACTGCTATTGGATGGAAGCGGCGACGAACAGCGGCGTGTTGGCCGATTACGACCTGACGGACAAGCTCACCGTCAGCGCCGGTTGGACGGCCGGTGAGGACAGTAGCATCGGCAACCGGTTCGGCGACTCCGCCGTCTTGATCGGGCTGACCTGGAAACTCACCCGGAAAGCGACCGTCTATTATTGGATGAACAACGGTCACAAGGGAGCCGGAACGGTCACCGATTGGGACGATCCCTTTTTCTCCGGCGAGGAAGTTCCCCGCTTCATTGACGATTCGAGCGTCGACTATTTCATGCAAAGTCTCTGCGTCGAATGGAAGGGGACGGATCGTTTCACCTACGTTTTTCAGTACAATGTGCGCAACGACCATTACCGCAATCGATACACCGACGATCTTCGCGGCGTGATGTACGGGATCAACAATCATTTCCTTTACAAGATCAACGACCGTTGGAGCGTCGGCCTGCGTGCCGAGTGGTATCACGAAAACTATCTCGGATACGTCTGGGATTTCGCGGCGCCGGTGGCGGACTTCTACGAAATCACGCTGGGACTCAATTGGAATCCGACCGACCGACTCCGCATTCGTCCGGAAATTCGCTATGATTGGGTCAACGGGAATTTCGACGGCAACGAACCGTGCGGATACAAGGAGAAACGTCGACGTGATCAGGTTACCGGCGGCGTCGGCTTGGTGTACGTTTTTTAACGGTTTCCCGGCCGACGCGACGAGGCGAGCTCGTCCAGGAAATAGCGGCGAAGCTCTCCGGCGAGATACATGGACCCCGTGACGCAAACCAAGTCGTCTTTTTCCGCTTCGGCCCAGCATTTTTTCAGCGCCTCGAAGCTGGATTCGATGACGTCGATTTCGGTGTCGGCGTGCGTCGTTCCGGCTTCTTCGAATTCGTCCCAACGTCGTTGAAAAAGAGGGACCGCGATGTCATCGTCCATGGGATTCCCCTCGAAATCCGACGGCGAATCGAACCGAAATTCGTTTTGCAGCGACAACGGAGCGGTCGGCAGCGAACTGAGAATCGTTAACAATCCGCGAGACGGGAACCGGCGGGGACTCGACGAGTGTTGCGTCAGGACGATTTTGTCGAAAAACGGTTGAAGCTCGGAAAGCATTCCATCGACGTCCTTGCCGAGCGTCGTGCCGAAGACGAGGAATTTCTTTCGAGCCGGAAACGATTGTTTCAGCGTCTGCACGAGAGCCGCGACGGACGCCCGATTGTGCGCCCCATCGACGATGAACGTCGCCGAATCCTTGTGGGGGCGGATCGCCTCGATGCGGATCGGAAGAAATGCTTCCGCCAACCCTTTGCGGATGGCATCGTCTGCAATCGTCAATCGGGGACGGAGCAACATCGCGGCGGCAATCGCCAGGGAAGCGTTTTGCCGTTGGTGATCGCCGGGAAGCCCCAACGAAAGCGTGTCGAGGGGAACAAACGCCGGATTTTCCCGACCGATCGGGAGATAACGAAACGCCGTCGTCAAGCTCGGATCCGATTCGATGGAAAAATCCTCGCCGTAAAAAAAACTCGGCGACTGAAACATCGCGGCCGTCTTCCGAACGATTTCGATCGCTTCCCCATCGCCGGGATGGGCGATGACCGGTATTTCCGGCTTGATGATCCCCGCTTTTTCCGAAGCGATTTGCACAAGCGACGGACCAAGCTGCTCGATGTGGTCGAAACTGATGCTCGTAATGATCGTCAACTGCGGTGAACAAGCGTTCGTCGCGTCCAAACGTCCTCCCATTCCGACTTCGACGACCGCGACATCGACGTTTTTCCGGGCGAAAAATTCGAACGCGAACAACGTCGTCAGCTCAAAATAGGTGAACCGATTATCCTGTTCCCACGGTTCGATTCGATCACGCAACGAAAGCATGACGTCGGCAAACTCGTCGTCCGAGCAGGGAACGCCGTCGATGGCGAACCGTTCCGTCATGGTGTCCAGATGTGGTGACGAAAAAAAGCCGACCCGATATCCTGCCTGCCGCAAAATGCTTTTGAGCATCACACAGGTCGACCCTTTTCCTTTGGTTCCGGCGACGTGAACGGTCAGATATTTCTTTTCCGGATTCCCCAACACGGAAAGCAAGTGCCGCATCCGGGCAAGACGCCCCTCAAGCTCCTGATACGGCAATTCTTGAAAATTCTCGTAATTGATCCGCTTCTCCAAATACGCCACCGCTTCGGCAAATTTCGCCGATCGGCTCGAAGCGTCGCTGGAGGAAGGGGAATCGTGAGGTTTCATCGAAAGCCCGTTTGCCCGCGAACCGAAGGTTCCGGTGCCGTTGTGCGCGAAATTTATTGAAAAACCGAAAAATCTTTCGAACCATCAGTCCGCCCGAAACGTATTCACCGAATCGGAATGGTGTATCATAGCCGTTTTTTCGGAAAACGTCGACGATGATTCCGTTCTTTTTGTCGGTTTTTTTTATGGGGTCTTCTTTTTCGTGGGGGTTTGGGGTAGACTAGTCGGATTATTTTCGGTAGGGCGTTCTGACTCCCGAAAGAGGGAAAACCGGCCCTGCCGGGACTTGCTTGCCTTTATTTTATTTTGTCAGGGGGATGAGTTGATGAGTACCGGACAAGACATTGTTGTCGAAACACGTAGTTTAACGAAAGTCTACCGCGACTTCTGGGGGCGTCAAAAAGTTCGAGCGCTGAAGGCCCTCGACCTCGAAATTCGACGCGGCGAGGTGTTCGGACTTCTCGGACCGAACGGTTCCGGAAAGACGACGACCATTAAATTGCTGCTCGGTTTGCTGTTTCCGTCCAGCGGCGAGGTGTTGGTCCTCAACAAGTCGGCGACGGACGTCACCAAAAACGAGCGGATCGGATACCTGCCGGAAGAATCGTATCTTTACCGTTTTCTGAACGCCGAGGAAACACTCGACTTTTACGGTCGGCTCTTCAACATGTCCAGCGCGGTTCGCCGCCAGCGGATCGCCCAGTTGATCAATATGGTCGGGCTCGAATCGGCCAAGAAACGGCAGCTCCGTGAGTATTCAAAAGGAATGTCCCGCCGGATCGGATTGGCGCAGGCGCTGATCAACGATCCGGAACTGATCCTTCTCGACGAACCGACCAGCGGCCTCGACCCGATCGGAACGCGGAACATGAAGGACCTGATTCTTGAGCTGAAAAAGCAAGGAAAAACGGTGATCATGTCGTCCCACCTTCTTGCCGACGTCCAAGACGTTTGCGACCGCATCGGCATTCTCTATCAAGGGGAGCTGAAGGAACTCGGCCGTGTCGAAGACCTCCTCAAGGTTTCGAACGAGACCGAAATCCGGACCTCGAATCTCAGTGAGGACGCCCGGGCTCAAATCGAGAAAATCGTCACGGAAGACAACGCCAAGATGCTCTACTGCGGCAATCCGACGACGACGTTGGAAGACCTGTTCCTTCGGATCATCGAAGAGAGCGAAGCGCGACCTGGTCGCCGTGTTCGCGGAGGAGGGACCAGCGAATGATTTTAGAACATCCGATTCCTCCCTTTCTCGAATGGTTGCTCCAAGGGTATTCCTACACCATGGGAGAGACGACGACCCACGTCCCTCCCGCGCTGCAGAGCTGGTTCCTCGCCGTCGCGGTTCTCCTGGTAACGGCGTTGATCGTCGGCGGCGTGCTCTCTGTTTTGCGGCACGGCTTCGGTGACTTCATCACGCCGTTTTTTCGGGCCGTCCAGCGTGGAATCGAAGATTTTACGTTGCTCTCGTTCTCCCGAACCTGGGCCATTGCCCGATTGACGATCAAGGAATCACTCCGACGCCGTGTGCTCGTCATTTTCGCACTCTTCATGTTGATTTTGCTGGTCGCCGGCTGGTATATCGATCCGGGGAGTGAAAACCCGGCGAAACTCTACCAATCGTTCGTCACCAGCACGACCTCCGTGCTCGTCCTGCTGTTGTCGCTCTTCCTGAGCTCGTTCAGCTTACCGACGGACTTCAAAACGAAAACGATTTACTCCGTCGTGACGAAACCGGTGCGGTCCAGTGAAATCGTTCTGGGGCGCATCGTCGGCGTCGGGACGATTGCCAGCGCGATTCTCGTCTGCATGGCGGTGATCAGCTATTTCTTCGTGATTTGGGGGCTCCAACACACGCATCTCCTCGTCGAAAAGGAAGACTTGACGGCCGTGTCACTCGACTCGGGCGCCAAGGCGGAAGATCCGAAACGGATTGTTTTCCAAGGGGAAACGCAGCTCTCGAACGGACACAAACACCATGTCGACGTTCATGCGGACGGAACGGTGAGCGTGACTGCGGTCAATGGACACACCCACACGATCACGACGGAAAAAGTCAACGAACAGACCCGATACAACGTCGGCGTCGAACGGGGAACCATCCAGGCACGCGTGCCGGTTTACGGTAAGCTCGGTTTCCGGGGCAAAGACGGCATGGATACCGAAAAGGGGATCAATGTCGGCGATGAATGGGAATACCGAACTTACATCGGCGGAAGCACGAAATTATCCGACGCGGCAAACGAAGAATCCGCGATTTACACGTTCAACGGTGTTCATTCCGACCTTTTCCCCAAAGAGCTCAACGGCGTGCCGGTTGAAATGACGCTCGGCGTGTTCCGCACCCACAAAGGGGACATCGAAAAACGAATCACGGCGAGTCTCGCCGTCCGAAACCCGGAAACCGGCCTGAAAGTCGAAGTGATGACCTTCAGCACCGAAGAATTCATCACGAAGTCGCTGCTGATTCCTGCGAAATTCGAAGGAACGCCGCAGATCGTTCAACGCAAAGGGAGTAAAGGGGGCGTTTTCTACGCTCATCCCGACGACGCCACGATGCAGCAGGAAAAACTGAATCCGAACTTCGGCGACCGCAAGGAATTCGATTTCTTCAAGGATTTCGTCGCCAACGGCAAAGTCGAGGTTTGGTTGCAGTGCATCGACAACATGCAATACATCGGCGTCGCGCAGTCCGACTTGTACCTGCGCGGCAGCGATGGCAATGTTCCGTTCAACTTCGCCAAGGGATTCTTCGGGCTCTGGATGCAGATGATCGTGATCACCTCGTTCGGCGTGTTGTTCAGTACGTTCCTGAGCGGACCGGTTGCGATGATTTCTTCGATCGGCATCCTGATCGCCGGGTTTTCGAAGGCGTTCATGATGGAGATCGGGTTGAACAAGGTTCTCGGCGGCGGTCCGTTGGAGTCGTTCTATCGGTTGATCATTCAACAGAATATGGTGGTCGACTTGCCGAGTAGTTTCGCGACGACGTTCATCAAGTCGGTCGACAAGGTGTTCGGACTGTTCATGCAACTGTTCGGCCAGGCGATTCCGCCGCTCACCGATTACGCCGTTTACGACAACGCCTTGGTTTCCGGGTTCGACATTCCGTGGAACTGGTTGGCGGTGCACGGCGTGATGACGCTTTCCTACGTGATTCCGTTGTTCATCGTCGCTTACCTGATCCTGAGCAACCGCGAAGTCGCGAAGTAAATGTGGAGTTGACGAATGTTATTCGTTCAAAGGTAGGTTGCCGACCGGCGGGCGGCAACGTACGGTACTCCGGACTCTGTGCTGGTGAGCGACATCCAGTGCGGCCTGTATTTCAGAAATACGGCGCACGCGACCGCTCGGCGATCGGTCGCCTACCACTCATCCGTTTATGTTGATGCGACACTTCAAACTTCTCGTCGCCGTTTTTCTTTTCTTCGGAATCGCATCCGTTTGCGAGGCGATTCCACGGAATCCGCCGCCGGTGTTCGAATCGGCGTACACGTTGCCGACGCAAGCGACGCCGTTGCCGTTCTGTCCGGTGGTTGCGGAAAACAACGCCGCCGTCGTTCTGTACGGCGTTTTTCTGCTCCTTGCAACCTCGGCGATCTTCGTCTGGCGATCGCGGAAAGTCTTGTTCCTCCTTGCCGTCGCTTCCGTGGCCGTTCTCGGTTTCGGATTGAGCGGCTGTCCCTGTCCGGTCGGCATGTTCCAAAACATGGTCGACGCTTTCATTCAACCGACGAATTTCCTGCCGTGGACCGTGCTCGCTCTTTTCACGGTTCCGTTGTTGCTCGCCCTTGTTTTCGGTCGGGTCTTCTGCTCCAGCGTTTGTCCGCTCGGAGCCGTCCAGGAATTGACGGCCGTGAAACCGATCCGGATACCCGACGGTTTGGAACACGCGCTCGGACTGCTTCGGTACATTTGGCTCGGTTGCGGTGTTTTCTTCGTCGTGACCGGTCTCGGATATTGGGTCTGTCGCTTCGATCCGTATGTCGGACTCTTCCGCCGCAGCGGGTTCTATTCCGTGATGCTCTTCGGCGGCTCGTTGCTCGTTCTCGGTTTCTTTGTCGGTCGTCCGTTTTGCCGATTTCTCTGCCCTTACGGAGCACTGCTCGGACTTTGCGGTTCGTTGGCGGCGAAAAAAGTTTCCGTAACGCCCGGCAACTGTACGAAATGTCGACTCTGCGAAGAAATCTGTCCGTACAACGCCATCATGCCGCCGACGACGGAGCCGACCGTTGAAGAAAGGAAACGCGGTCCGAAACGCCTGCTTGCCGCCCTGCTTGCGCTGCCGATTCTCGTCGGACTGTTCGGGTTCATCGGATACCAGATCGGCCCGAAGTTCGCCTCTTGGAATCGGGATGTTCGACTTGCCGAACTGCTTTACGCCGAGGAAACGAAACTGGTCGACTCCTTCGGTTCGTTTCCGGAAACGCGGACGGTGATCCAAACCGGTATGCCGTACAACGACGTTTACCGTCAAGCGCTTTCCGTGATCGAACGATTTCGTACCGCGGGACTTTGGCTCGGCGTTTGGATCGGCTCGGTGATCGGCCTGAAATTGGTCTTTCTGACGCGACGTCGTCGCCGAACCGATTACACCGTCGATCCCGCCCGTTGTGTCGCCTGCGGTCGCTGTTTCTGGTACTGCCCAAACCAAAAGGAACGCCGAATTTTGTTGGAAAACTGATTATTCGTCATCCCCGCGCAGACGGGGACCTCGACGAAAAGGCCAACATCCGTGAACAACGGGTGCAAGAGCCCATGAAAAATGAATCTCTGGGGCTCCGCCTGCGCGGGGATGACGAATTCACCCCACCTTCCGGTTGCCGTTTGCTTTCTCGTTTTTTTCGGGGCCGCTGACAAATTTCCGTTGAAGTATGATATACTGGTGTCGTATTCTTGACTCATCTCAGCATTCATTCTCCACGTCATGACGGACACGCATCAGGAATTATTCAAACGGATCAAGGGGAGTAGTATTCTCGCCCTTCCGCAGAGTGCCTCGAAGGTCCTCGAATTGGCGAAAAACCCGGAAAACGGCCCCGCCGAATACGCCGCGCCGATCTCCGTGGATCTCGGGCTGTCGGCGCAGATTCTCCGTTTCGTGAACTCATCGTTTTTTGGGTTCCGCTACAAAATAACGACGATCAAGTCGGCCCTGTCGCTCGTTTGCGTCCGAACGATCAAGAACTTCGTGCTTTGGAACGCCGTGTTTTCCCTGTTGCCGAACCCGAAGGCGGGCCCCTTCAATTTGAAACGGGTCTTTCAAGATGCGTTGCGGCGAGGCGTTTTCTGCAAGGCGTTGGCGTCCCATATCGCCGATCTCGATTCGGAAGAGCTTTTCATTCCGGGCTTGTTTCAGGATATGTCGATTCCGATTCTCGCCCAATGCTGGCCGAACGAATACGCGGAATTGCTCACCCGTCAGGAGGACGAAGGGGTTCGCCTTTCATTCCTGGAAAACGAGCGGTTCGGTTGGAACCACGCCATGGCGGGCGCCTATCTCGCCGAGGAATGGGGATTCGGTAACGAATTCGCCAAGAGTATCGAAAACCATATCCGTCCGGTGTTCGACCACGACGGGAGCAAGACCGGTTTGAGCGATGCGCTGGTCGCGCTTTCGTCGCTCCTTCCTTCCGCCGCCGACAGCGAATGGAAAGAAGCCGAAGAGTTTTTCAATGCCTATTACCGAGTGATCAAAAAGGCGCAACCGGTCGCCAAAGCGATCCCGCAGCCCCCGCAACTGTTCGCTGAAGTCGATTTTCAATACAACGACCTGTTGACGGTGACCGCGACTCCCGCTCCGACGTTGACGCTTGTCGAATACCAAAAAAAGTATACCGAGTCGATGGAGTAACACCGACACCCGTTTAGCCCGTGAACCGAAGGTTCCGGCAGAAGCAGCCGATGGACAAAAAACTCCAAGAAGAACAACTGCAAAAAATGGTCAAGCGGATTAAGGGATCGTGCCTGTTGGCGCTTCCCCAGAGTGCCGCGCGGATCCTTGAGCTTTCCAAAGATCCCAACAACGGTCCGCGGGAGTTCGCCGCCGTGATCTCGTCCGATCTCGGGCTGACCGCTCAGATTCTTCGATTCGTCAATTCGTCGTATTTCGGATTCCGGAGCAAAATCACGACGATCCAGATGGCCCTTTCACTGGTGTACGGCCGGACGATCCGCAACTTTATTCTTTGGAACGCCGTTTTCGCGCTGCTTCCGAATCCTCGTTGCGGACCGTTCGAACTGAAAAAGATTTGTCAGGATTCGCTCCGACGCGGACTGTTCGCCAAGATTTTCAGCAGCTATTTCGTCGAGCAGGACCCCGAAGAGCTCTTTCTTTGCGCCCTTTTTCAGGACATGGCCGTTCCGATCCTCGCACAAACCTGGCCGCAGGAATACGAGGACCTGTTGACGCAACGGCAACAGCAAAAACGTCGGCTTTCCGATCTGGAACGGGAAAAGTTCGGTTGGGACCATGCCATTGCCGGCAGTTACCTTGTCGATGAATGGGGATTCTCCGACGGTTTTTGCGAGGCGATCGCCGAACACACTTCGTCGTACGAAAAAAAGGATGTCAAGAACGTCTCCGGCGAAGTGATGCAAAAAGCGATCGTTGCCATGTCGGCCCTGCTGCCGTCGGTCGTCGACGAGGAATGGAAAGAAGCCGACGAGTTTTTCAACCTGTATTTCAAGTTCATCCGCCGTGGAATGCCATATCCGAACGTCATTTTCGAACAGATCGAGAGCCAGATTCCCGAATTGGCGATGATTTCCCAACTTGGTCCGGTGACGAACTCACTTTGCGAGTTCCACAAAAAGTGGTTGGCGACCTTTGAATGAGGCTGGATTTTCGTCCCCTCTCCCTCGGGAGAGGGTTAGGGTGAGGGGCTATGTGCTTGAAAGTTTAAAAAACCGTCAAGAAAACCTTGGTTGCTCCTTTTTCGATTTTTTACCATGATTCATGTTTTTGACACCGAACGCCCCGCAACCTAACCCTCTCCCGAGGGAGAGGGGAGGGAAATCGACGTCTTTTCAAGCATTACGCCGCCCATGACGCACGAATTGGTACTGACTTCCGTTTCGCAAGGCTTGGAACCTAAAAGTCAAGGGTTTTGCGCCGTCGCGGCGACCGACGGCCTGACGCCGCAACTCGCCATGCGATTGAAGTCCGTCAGCGATTACCGACACGTTTTCGATCCGAACTCGGACGACGCCGCCAAAAATCCGGTCGTCTACTCTCACCTGATCGTTGCGGGAACCGACTCGACGTTCCATATTCTGTCGCGGATAGCCGATGCGGGGATCGATTTCCAACACCAGCCGAATCGGTTCGCCCACCATGTCGTCCTGAACGAACTCGAAGAAGTTCCCGAAGGCCCGGCGTGGGTCCTTGCGCAGGCCGGTTTCCACTTCACCCAATGGTTGACTCCCTCCGTTCGTTTCCTCCGGGGACGTCCGCTGCCGTCGTTGACCGCCCCGCCGCCGTTGACCCGATTGCATGTGATCGAACGGGAACGCCAACGGCTCGACCCGCAAAAGATGAGTCTCGACCCCGTCGTCGACGGTGAAGGAACAACAACGCCCGGTTCGACGAACTCGACCTGTCCGACATGGAAACATGTGACGGGAGACGCCGGTTGGGGAGGCGTTTTAGCGGCGACGGTTCGGTCCGGCCGACAAGCGGTGATTCTCTATCCGCCGGGAATGAACGTGCTGCCGCTGTTCGTCGAAGCATTGTCGATGCTCCCGCCGTCGATGCGATGGAAGGCGACGTTCACGACGTGTTTCACGACGCTGCCGGAACACGTCGCTTGCCAATGGAAAGCGATTCCCGCCGACGCGCCGGAAGTGAAACAGTTCGATCTCGACGATCCGTCGCTGTTTGTGCTCAACTTGGCGCTTCCGCTGAGTAAAGCTCCCTTGGGCCCTTACGTCGACTTTGCGCGGCACGGTTCGGAAAATTCACTTCCCGAAAACGAGATGCAAGCCGACCTGTTCGAAGAGGTGAACGAAGTACCGTCGACGGACATCCTTTTTCCGAACAACGCTGGGGAAACTCCATCGGAAGCGGACGAACCACCCGTTTCGTCGGCTCCGCCATCGGTTGCGCCCGTTTTCACGGACGATCCCTCGACGACGTCTCCGCCGCCGACCGCTCCTGTTCCCGTCCCACCGGTGCAGCAGTCAACCGACGCGTTTCACATTCGAACATCCGACGAAAAATCGAAAGGGGTCGTTTCCACGCTTCTCAACACGAAATCGCGAGGAATGTTTTATACCCTTTTCGGAGCGGCGTTTCTTGCCGTTCTTGCGCTGGCGGTGTTCCTCGCGGATCAGCTTTTCAATCTCGGACTGTTACGCAAACCAACGGCGTCCACCACGACGGCGGCACCGAAGAAACCGAAAGGGGGCGCTCGCCATGATTCCAAGCCGAACGACGCCGGTTCAAAGCTTGCCACCGGGTCGATTGATGAGCAGCGGCAACGGAATGCCCTGGAATCGGAACGTCAAGCCAAAGAACAGGAAGCAGCGCAGGAAGCTCTGAAGCGACAACAACGGGAAGCGGCGGAGAAGGCCCGTTTTGAAGCGACCGAAAAACTGAAACAGGATACCGTCGGTCTCGATCAATTTTTGCACGAATTCAAACCGCCGCAATTTTTGGCATTCCATATACCCAACGCCGATTCGCCGGCCCGTTCCCAAACATTCGCGGAGTTTGCTTCGATGTATCCGTTCGGTTCGGCGCTCCATTTCGAATTCATGCCGCTGCTGATGCACCGCCGCATCCGTATGGAAACGAAAAAACAAGTTCGATATCTGGACGAAAAGCCGTCGCGGCCGGAACCGTCGCCACCCAAACCGGAAGAGGAACCGAAACCGGGATCGAAACTCGACGGTCCGGCGACGGACGAAAACGCCGTGACATCGGAAGAACCCGAAATCGCGACGGAATTTCGCATTCCCGACCCGAATCGACTCGAATGGACGGTCTTCGGTATCGATGTGCTCACCGAACACGCAACTCCGCTTCTCGGTCTCAAGCTGACTCCGGACGGCTTGGTCGTCGATTGGCTTGACGACGCACTGAAACCGCAGTTTTTCGACGACGTTGCGCTCCTTTCGCTCGGTTTCCTTCGGTTCGGTGTCGTCGGCGTGAAGGATTTCAGCAAGTTGCAAAGCGTTCCCCTGTTCAAGCCGTCGATCGTCGATCCGGTGTATCCGTCCAAGGTGTTCGCCGCTCCGAAGGACGCCGATCCGGAAGCCGTCGATTCTAAGCCTGGCGTCTACACTGTTCCGATGCCGTTCGCCGAGGAGCCGTGGAAGAGTATCTTCGCCGATGGAAGCGTTCCGTGTTTGCTGCAACTGAACGTCGACGTCGTGCCGGAATCCCCGTCCGGCATCGAGAAGATTAACGTGATCGACATGAAATCGCCGGCCCGGTATTTCGTCGACTTCGAAACATCGATCATGGCGAGGAAAATCGAATCGCAAAATCGGGAAACGGTCGTTCCGATCACCGTTTCCGTTGAAGCGGTCACGACGCCGTCGGCGGTTTCCTGGACCGACCGACTCGCGGACCGGATAAAATTGTACGAAAACGAGTTCGAAACGAACAAGGCGAACTCCACGGAGGCGACGAAAGAGCTGAACGAGATCAACCAAAAGCTCCTGAATCTCGGCGGCGCGGGGGACTCCGAATTGCGTAAGCGCCGGAACGAATTGAACGCCACCGTTCGTTCCCTCGACAACCGGAACAAAGAGATCAAGGACACGCTTGAAAAAATGCCGGGCGCCCATGAAAAGCTCGTCCATAACGACGAGTTGCATTTCGACTATTCCGTCTCGCTTCTCCCGACGAAAGGGAACGACGAATCCGAAGAGGTCCGTTTATCGAACGAAAAATCGATCCTGTTGCTGCAATCCCGCGACGCCGTTAAAAAAGAGATCAAACAGGAGAACGACGAGAAACCGGAAAACATTGCACCGGTGCCGAAAGAAGATTGATACCCTGAACATGTTATATTTTCCGTCCCCTCTCCCGAGAGAGAGGGGAGGAAATCAACGCTTTCCCATCATTTTTCGATGTCCCGCCATCTTTTATCCATTCTGCTCTTGTTCGGTTTCGTCGTCGGTTGCGGTTGCACGCCGAACGAAAACGCTTCCAATATCGTCGTCGAATCCCCTGCGCCGGCAGACGATCTTGAACGACGTCAGGAATCGCTCGATCGGAACTTGACGCTGCTGAACTCGTTGGAGGAATATCCCCCCAGCCTTCCGGAAATGCCCGGCGCCGAAAAGTTGATTCAGGCTTCCGATCGACTCAACAAATGGATCGTCGAGCGCCCCGCCGATCCGAAATGGAAAGCGGACGATTCGCTCCAAACATTGGAGAAAACAACCAAACGCTGCGAAGAAGCCGCCCGGGAAGTGGTTCGACTGCTCCGTGTGCTTCAAGGCAACGAAGGGGAATCGCTCCCCAAGTCGCTTGACGACGAACGCAAACAGGTCGCGGTCCGATTGACGGAACTCGACGCCGAATTGAAAGCGTTCGGCAAGCTTTGCGAAATTACGGATTTCGAGACGTTTTCGAAACGGATCAACGATCTTCAAAAGAAGTTTTCCAACCTCGAATCGATTCCGAACCTGACCGCTGCGGGAATCCGGGCGTTTGCCAAGCAATTGGAGACCGAGAGGAACCAATTCGAAAACGTTGCCGAAGAATTGGAAAACCTCGCCGCCGAATTCCGTATCGACGGTCTGTTCATTCAACCGCCGGACGTCGATTATCTGAAGCAGTGCACCTGGATGCGGAATATCGCCCATTGGGCGCGAGGGGACAAGCAAACGACGTTGGACCGTGTTCGGGCGTTGTTCGATTGGACGGTTCGGAACATCGAAATCCGGGACAACGTGATCGCGCTGAATCAACAGCAAGCGATTTCGTTACCGAAACAGTTTCCCTGGCAATCGCTCCTGATCGGCAAATGCACGGCGTGGGATCGCGCCTGGGTGTTCATGGAACTGCTCCGACAAGAACGAGTCGATTCGTGCATCCTGTCGATTCCGCATCCGGTCGATCCGACGACAACGCTCGGCTGGGCGATCGGTGTGCTGATCGACAACGAGATTTACCTCTTCCTGCCGTTCCACGGATTGCCGGTCCCCGGTCCCGGCGGACTCGTGCTCAAGGAAAACGGCGACCTCGATTGCCAAGACGTTGCGACGTTCGCCCAGGTTCTCAAGGACGACGCCCTGCTCCGACGCCTGGACCTCGGCGACAAGGAGAAGTTTCCGGTGACCTCGGAGACTGCCGCGAAGTCGACCGTCCATCTTTTGGTCACGCCGTTCTCGGTTTCGCTCCGAATGAAAACGCTCGAAGCCGAACTGAACGGCGAACAGAGCATGGTGCTCTACGGCGACATCAACGAACAGCGGCGGCTGTTCCGCTCCATCCCCAACATCGAAAAAGTCGAGTTGTGGATGTATCCGTTCAAAACGATGTTCGAACAACTCTTCTCCGCCGGAATGACAAACGAGTTGATGGGAATGTTCCGATTTCCCAACTTGAAGAAAAGTGGTTCCGAATTAGGGTTACACGAAAGCAATTACGGTCTTTGGAGCGGTCGGATTCTTTACTTCAAGGGAAAAATTACCGGACAGCACAGCGCCGTCATCGAATTTCAGGACACCCAGGTTCCCGATCGGGACATGTTGGAATACCGACAGTTGCCGATGTTCCAGGCGAACCGGGCTTTGGAGCCGATGTACCAGATGATCTCGCTCAACGCAACTTATTGGCTCGGCATTGCGTCGTTTGAAGCCGATTGGGAAGACGCCGCCAAGGATTATTTCGAAAGTCGCAAACTGAAAGGACGCAATCCGTGGACGGTGGGGGTCCAATACATGCTCGGCCGGGTCGCCGAGCGCAACAAAAATTACGGCGAGGCGATCGACCATTACAGCCGCTACGTCGACGGCCCCGCCGGAATCGGCAATCAGCTCCGCGCCCAATGGTTGCAGGAGCTCACGGTGAAAAAATAAATTACGCTACAATATCGTCGTCCCTACGCAGGCGGGGATCTCGTCGAAGGAGGCAGTAAACCGTTTGCATCCGTGAATATCGCGTGCAAGAGCGCATTGAAAATAAATCTCCAGGTCCCCGCCTGCGCGGGGATGACGGTATTTTTTTCACAGTATCACATTCATTGTCCATGGAAATTTCCCCCTCGATTTACGAACATGCGGCACGGATCATTGACGAAACCCCTTGGCGGGCCTCCCGGGACGCCGAGTTGATGTACCGCGCTCACGCCGAAGCGTACAAGGTGTATCGGCACGCGCCGATCATGCCGGGCATCGACATCTACAATCTGGAGCCGGAAGCGTACGGCGCCGTGTTGGAGGAGCCGTCCGACTGCGCGATTCCGGCAGTGCGGCATCATCCGATCGGGAACATCGACGAGATTCTGCAACTCCGACCGCTCGACGCGACGAAAGACGGACGCATTCCGATGCAAATCGACGTCGCCCGCCGTTTGGGGAAGACGTTTCCCGAAGCGATCGTTCGTGTTCCGATCAGCGGTCCGTTTTCGATTGCGAGCAATCTGATGGGCTTCAACCGTTTGATTCTCGAAGTCGCGGACAATCCGACGAAAGTTGCCGCCGCACTGCTGCATCTGGTCGAGGGACAGTTGGCGTTTGCCCGCGGTGTGAAGGCAGCCGGAGTGGACATTACGTTTTTCGAATCCGCCGCATGTCCGCCGATGCTCTCACCGAAACAGTTCCGAGCGGTCGAACTCCCGGCGCTCAAAAAGCTGCTGCACGGAATGAGTGAAATCGTCGGTCGACCGGTTCCGTGCGTGATCGGCGGCAACACGGCGTCCATTGTCGACGCGATGCTCGAAACCGGCTCGAATTACCTGATTTGTCCGTTCGAAACGAATCAGGAAGCATTTCTCGAAAAGGTGAAAGGCCGTCTCGACGTGCAGATTCGGATCAATGCCGACCTGCGGATCATCGCGGCGGGAACGAAGGAGGAAATCCGTCAAGACGCCGATCGGGTCTTGGCTCTTTGCCGTCGGCGTCCGAATTCCTGCCTCGGAACCGGCGCGTTGCCGTACGAAACGCCACCGGAAAACGTCCTCTTCATGATGGACTATGTCCGTTCGCAACCGGATTGACGTCGAGGCGGTGTCGCTGAAACACGTTGAAAAGCGGGGAGCGTTTTCTAAAAGGGGGTGAAATTGATGTTGTCCGAAAGCTCGATTTCTGGCAGAATATGGTTTTTTCACGACGAACGGATTCGCCATGCCCACGAACGAACGCCCGACCGAA
>JAVBPI010000096.1:0-11023 GCA_031549705.1 Thermoguttaceae bacterium | reverse complement strand
GTCGGAGCGCCTGGTCGACTTGGCGGAGGAGGACGGCTCCGGCGTCGGAAGTGAGCTTCCCTCCGGTGAATTGGACGTCGATTTTCTTGTTTTTGGCGCTGGGGCTTGCGGAATGGGGCGATTTCATGCTACACGGCGTGCAGGCCGTTGGCGGTTAAAAATGTTGTAAGTCGTTATCAAACAACATTTTACCACAACGGCCTTCTTCAAGAAATCACCCCGTAGGAAATGTCCGGGTTAGAAGTTCAACGAATACCCGAAGCTGACGGCGTTGGCCAAGGTTTTATTGCCCGTTCCGTAAATCGCTCCATCGTAATCGAAGAAGAGCGACGAGGCGCGCTCGCCGTCGAGCCACAGGTTGGCACCGACACCGAGGTTCAAGTAGTTGCCGCCGAGGTCGACACCGCGGATGCCAAACACCTGCCCTCCCGGAGCGAACGAGCCGTTGGAGATCGGATAGTTTTCGCCGGCGAACTGGACGACATAGAACGCCCGCATCCGAATGCTGCCGCGAGGTCCGCTCGTTTCCGAACTGAAACCGGCACGGAACAGCGCCCGATGGTGGTCCATTTTTTGGAAATGGAGTTTGTAAATTCCGGTGCCGAGCCAATCCCTCTCCGTGGCGCCTCCCTGCCAGAGATATTGCGAGTCGACCCCCAAGGTCGGCCGAAGAATGAATGTCGGGTGCAGCATGAGCGGTCTGGCGAGCTCCACGCTGAAATTGAGCGTGTTGCCGACGAAGTCCGATTTGTACTTTTCCGGACCGTTCGGCGTCAGATTCGCGTTGTACAGGGTTCTTTCCATCGTGTAGTCCTGGAATCCGAGTCCGAGGTACGCTTTGACTTCGAATTCGTTGAACGGCGCACAGACAAAGTAGGTTCCGAGACAGTAGTCGTTGCTGTCGACTTTGTCCGCTCGTTCCCGCAGATGCCCGTAATTGTACATGCCGATCATCCCGATCGCCGAGTACGGTGTCAGGTTCTTTTCCCCGCCGATCATCATGCCGGTTCGTGAAAAACGATAACCGTAGGCGTTGCCGTCGCTGTTGGCGGTGAAGTCGGTGTACATTCCCTGAGCCCAGAGGCTTCCGACACGGGAGAACCGCTGCGGTTCCTGGCCGAGCATTTTCGCGGTGCGTCCACAGATGCGGTTCCAGTTGACCTTGCCGCGGTCGCCGGTTTCCATCTGTCCGTTCCCCCAGCCGATGCGTGGGAAGAGGAGTTCGGAAGGACTCCAAAGGTTCATCATCGCGGAGTTGGCGCGGACGTCGGCTCCGATTTGTCGGTACATATCGCGGAGGTCTTCCGGACGATTGTTCTTGTCCCCCAAAGCGAATCCGACCTTATAGGACTTGAAGAACGAGTTGTCGATGGCCGTCGCCGCCGAAATCTCGTTGAAGGTTTCGGCGTGTTTTTTGAAGTAATCGGCGTCACGAATGACGGCGAGTTGGAGCTCCGTGCTGTCGGACGGATTGACGTACGCTTCCGAGGTGTTCAAGTAATACGGTTCGAACGTCAAAAATCCGATGTAGGTTTCGACCTTCTCAAAATTCAGGCCGGTCGCGAAACCGCCTGCGGATCGAATGATCGTGTAGATGGTCGGATCGGAAGAGTAGTCTCCCGGAGTGACGTTGATCCGGAGCGTTCCGCCGAGGATCGTGAGACCGGAAACGACGAGCATGTCGCTCTCTCCCGCCCCCCAACCGCCGCCGTAAATTTCCCGTTCTCCGACAGGAAGCCCCGTTTGCGGATCGATTGCCCACGGAGTCGAAGGATCGGCAGGTTTCAGTATCTGGACTCCGGTTTCCGGGTCGATGCTCCAACGAGGATGCGAATCCCATTGGGGAGTGGCCGCCGTCGTGATCCGCTTGTCGGTAATGGTCAGTTCGTACACGCTTCCCGGATCCCGCAAATCGAGATCACCGGCGATGGCAAGCGTTCCGATTCTCGGTCCGACCACGGTGTTGTTGTTGGCATAAGTGATCCCTTCGCCGTATCCGTTGTTCGGACCGGGCGAAATGGTTCCTTTGTTGACGAGGGTTCCACGTCCCGCAAACCCGATCGCGGTTTCACTCAGGGTTCCCAAGATGTCCACGGGAGTGAGCGAGTAAATCTGTTCGGCGCCGACCCAGACGGTTCCCTCACCGGAGAAGCGTCCGTTGTTGACGAAAGTTCCGCTCGCATACACCGATGTCGTTGCGATATGCTCCACTCCATCGATGTCGGTGCTTCTGGCGGCGCCCAAAGAGAACGTCGCACCGTAGTCGATGAGCACCGAACTGACATAGTTTCGGCTGATCGTAGCGGATTCGACCGGTTTTGCCTGGAATTCGGTGTATCCCCCCACGAAATGCAAGTCGATCTTTCCCGCTCGCTTCCAACTGTCCTGGATGTTGTAGCGGCCCAATCCCGGTCCGACATAGGTGTAACCGAGATCTTCATCGTAATCGTAGCTTCCCCAACGAGCGATATCGGCGTAACCGTATCCGGGGCGGTCGTTGATGTAGGCCCGTGTGACGTCCTGATAGAAATTGATGTTGTCCTTGTAAACGAAATTGAAATCGGAATCCGCGGTGGAGGTCGCCTTTCCATTGGCGTCCGCTTTGTAACCGAAGGACAACGTGGTTCCCCGATTCTGGATATCCGGGTATTCGAGGGTGTTGTATTGGGAGACGATGTCCCCTTCAATACTCGCGCCGTTCATGATGTTGATGTTTTCAACAAGCGCCCCGCCCTGGACGTATCCGCTGACGTGATCGTACTGGTTTCCCGCGATGAAGATCGCCGCGCCGCCCCCTGCGACGAACGTGACGATGTCCTGATTCGGGCCGATGTATGTCTTCCACGGTTCCTTGATGTCGTCGAGCGCCGTTCTTAGGACGATGCGACCGTCGATGTAGTTGACTCGGTAGTCGGCCAGGTAATCGGGAGTCAATGGTAGAACGGGGAATGTGAACGACGGGTCTAATCGGGCGACAGGGATACGATTTCCGTTTTCATCGGTGTCGTAGACGATCACGGCGACGTCGGGATCGGTCGTGTCGAAATCCGCATAGCGTTTGTAATTGTTGGGCGCTTCCGACAAAACGACGACCAAGTTGCCGTTGGCGTCGGGCTTGAACGTGACGACGATTTGCGTGTGGTCCGTTCGGTGCGTCAGGGTGACGATTGTGTTTCCGGTCGGAGCGCCGTTCGAGTCAAGTTCGAGCACTTCCGGCGAGATGGTATAGACGCCGGTATCGACACGGAAAATGTGATTGTGACGATCAGGTTCCCGGTCGGGAACTTGTGGAAAGGACCTGTCGTAGATGATGACCGTGCTGCCGTCCCCCTGATTGATAAAAATGGCGCTCATCTGCGGCAGATTTGTCGATCCGGCCTGAATTTGAGGCGTTCTGACCAAGGGATCAGGATCGGGGATCACCAGGTAACCGTCTTCGTAGACACGGATGATATCTCCCGTGAAGCCGTCGGCGTTTGACAATCGGACGTCGGCGCCCCGGGTGATGATGCGATCGCTGCCGCCGGTGGTGATGTGCGGCGTGCTCAGCCCCATGGTCCCCCCTTTGATGCTTCCGGAAACGTCGAACGCATTGACGAGCGGTCCCTGGAGTTCCGGAGGATAACCGCCGCTGAGCGATCCGTCTTCCATGTACCCGTAATACGGATCGAAGGCGTACGATCCCAGTCGCGCACCGACGTCCGGTTCGCCGAAATCGAAGCGGACCGCCGTGCTGCTTCGTCCGGCGGCCTCGACGCTCCCCTGAAGGATAATGTTGTGGTTCTTTCCATAGGAGACCAGCAGGCCGATCGCGGACACACCGTCCGGAAGGTAGGGGGTCGCCAAGAGATTCCCTTGGGTGTCCCTGTCCGTAACGGTAACTCCGTAATTGCGGTACCAGTCGACCAAGTCGGTCGAAATGGCGTAATCTTCGGGGCGTCCGACGATGATCTTGGTTCCCTTGGCGACGGTCAACGTGTCGTTGACGCCGTCGATGCGGACGCCGGCGGCCCCCGGTCCGTAGGACTCGAGGTTGCCCGTTTGGATGATGTTCAAGTTGCTGGCGAACATGTGCACCCCGATGCCGTAAGCACTCGAGGATCGAAACGCCTTGTCGTTGATGGCGGACGTTTCGCCGTCGCCGTCGACGTAATACGAACGTCCGTAAAAGTCGCTCCGATTGATGTTGTAACCGATGTCTTGCAGGGTCGCCAGTTCGACTTCGAGGAACATCGGGTAGTTTCTGTACATCTGCCAGCTCATCGTCGAGTTGCGGATGTTGATGTGCGACATGATGTTGACGTAAGCTCCCGATTCGTACCAATTGCCGTCGGTATCCAAGTAGGGTTCGTCGAGCACCCAGCGATCGACTCCCGGGTTGAGGTTGAGCCATTGGGTTCCCGACCACTGGTAGTTGTAGTAGGAATTCGGTACGAGTCCCTGGAGCGGCACGCCGATGCCGGAGGCGGATCTTTTTTGGATCAACTGCGCATTACCGTCACAGTAAACGGAAAGCGCGTTGTCTCCGACAAAGGTGAAGTTGGCCGGTTGAACCGGCGAATTCGGATCGCCCATATCGAACATGTATGTATTGCCGTTCGTCACATCGTCGTCGATCGGTTTGCCGGAAGCCTTGGGGTACTCTCCGGGGACGGCGGAGTTTCCGTTGCTGTCCCTCAAATGCGACGACCAGCGGCTCAACACGTCTGAGAACTTGACCAGGACGGACATTCGGTCCAGATCGATATCGTACGCCTCCAAATCGGCGCCGACTCCCAAGATGTGTCCGAATTCGTGCATGGCAACGGTCGTCAAGTCGTCTGTCACTCGTCCGACTTGGGTCGCGGCGGTTCCGGACACTCCGAATCCTACTCCGATCGCCATTACACCGTGTGCATTGACGTTATTCACCGTCGTTGTCGTCGTCGTGACTCCCGTACTTGGATCCAGCGAGAGTTCGGACTCTGTCCATGTCGATCCCGCCGGATTCACATAAACGCCGTCGCCGAGCAACGCCGTTGTCGAAGGAACCGTGAAGCGTTCCCCGTCCAAGGTGATCGGGTCCAATGAAGCTCCCCACGCATTGTTAATGCCGATCGTGCCGACATTGATGACGGCCGGCTGTTGGTGCGTGCCGGTGGCGTCCGTGTAGGTGGGCATTTGCCCGCTGGGTTTCAGGATGTCGGTCCAATATTGCGCCGCTTGGGTGACCGCTTGTCTTTCCGCAGCCGAAAAGATTCTCGTCGAGCTGCTTCCTCCACCGAAGTCTCCGTCGCTGGGGTTGAAAAACTTGAGCTGGAACACGACCTCGCCGTCGAAATTTTTGACGGTGGAAACATTGAGGGCGGAGGCGCTATTGGCCAACACAACGACAAGTAGAACGGCGAGCGCAAAACGACAAACGAGACCGACAGGACCGACGAGCGTTTGAATGGCGTTCTCGAAAAAACAGGGACGCCGACCAATCCGAAGTGTTGACTCGTTGCTTTTCATTGGATTACCATGACATGGGATCGAAACGGACTCCGACTTTCCGAGGACGTCGGCTAACTGTCTGACCGGAAACCTTTTGGTGCAAAAGCGACACATAATTTATTCCCTTGAAAGGCGATTCCTTGGTCCAGGGATCCCGAATGTTCGATGAATTGGGAAGATAGCGAAAATGCAAACTTTTGGGAATATTTGCAATGTTCACTTCATTTCGCAGGATCATCAAAGGCGGAAAATGCCTATAAACAGGATCAATATGTTTTATCGATAGTTTCGACCAACTTTCTTGGGAAATCTTTTCGTAAAAGCACATTTTGACAAAAAAAACCCCGTAAACGGAATTTTTCGCTCCTGTTTTCGCATTTTAACATTTCGCTTTTTTTGTAGTTTGCCCATTCTGTGAACGGACGCTTGGGGTATAATGGAAGCGCCCGGTTTGTTGGACGCTTCCCAGAAAAAACCGGGCGCTACGCCGAGTACGGCTTCGCTTCCGGCTACTATCAAGCAACAAAATGAGTATTTTGCCCAATCAGCCTGTCTCAGCAACGGCGTCAGAGTCGATCAGTGATCGGCTTCGACGTTGGCTGACGCATGCACCTCAATGGGAGACTGCGGAGTATTGCACCGAGTTGACGCAACGGTTCCTCCACCGAACCGCCGCGATCCAACAGCGAAACGGCATGCCGCTCATCGTCGCCACACTCGGTGGAACCGGTGTCGGAAAGAGCACGCTGCTCAATGCTCTTGTCGGTGAGAAAATAGTTAAAGAGGGCAAAACACGTCCCACGACGGCGGAACCGATCCTCATTTGCCACACGATGGTAAATCCAAACGATTGGGGAGTCGACCTTCTCGACCTTCGAATCGAAAAACGGAATCTTCCGACGTTGGAACGGCTCGTTTTCGTCGACTGTCCCGATCCGGACACCACGGAAAACCCCGAACAGCAGAAATCGAATCTGTCCAGACTTCGAGCCGTGCTGCCGCTCTGCGATATTCTTCTCGTCGTCGGAACCCAACAAAAGTATAAGAGTCGACGTGTTCTCGACGAACTCGCCGCCGCCGCTCCCGGCGCTCGGCTCGTCTTCGTCCAAACTCACGCCGATAAAGATGTCGATATCCGTGATGATTGGTCGAAACTGCTGTCGAAAGATTATGAAACCGGTCGGATTTATCTCGTCGACTCCTCCGACGCCCAAAAAGCGGAAGAGGAAAAACGACCGCTTCCGACCGAATTCGAGGAATTGCGGCGATTATTGACGCAGGAACTGACCGCCGAGACCGCCGTTCGCGTTCGGCAAGCGAACTACTTCGGACTCGCCGAAACGACCGTCAGCGATTGTCGGGAGGAAATCGTCGAGCATTGGACGCCGATCCGCAAGCTGCGGGAACGGATTGAAGAGGAACGCCGTCGCTTCGGGATCCGCCTTTCCGAAAAGATGCGCGAGGAGCTCTTGCGGGACCGTCGACTCTGGGAGTCCCGCCTGATCGGTCGTGTCGCCTCACAATGGGGATACAGTCCGTTCTCCATGGTGCTTCGGATTTATCAGGGACTCGGAGCGTTGATTTCCAGCTCACTGTTGGCGCGGGTCCGGTCGATTCCGCAGCTCGCCGTTTGGGGCGCTCTGGAAGGGATGCGGTCGTATCGGTCGTGGTCCGACAACCGCAAGCTCAAAAACGGGCCGGGAACCGAATTTCTCTCCAATTGGGAGGAAAGCCGCTTACGGGAATCGGCGTTGATCCTGACCGGTTTTGCGACCGACGCCAAAATCGCCACAGAGGCGAGCCAACCGGCGTTCGTGTTGGAGGAATCAAAACGGGTCGGCGAAGCGTACCTCGCCGATTTGGCGCGGGAACTGGAATTGATCTGCGACCGCCTCGCGGCGAAGAACAACCGATGGTGGATGCGGTTTGTGTACGAATTCCTCTTCGGTTCGATGACGCTTTTTCTGCTCGTTCGGCTTGCGAAAAACTTTTTCTTTGATACGATTTTCCATACCGACGCCAAACTGTACGGGGCCGACTTTTATCTCATCTCGATCTTTTGGCTTATCGCATGGGGGGCGCTGCTGCTCGGCATGTTCACGTTCATGCTCCGCAACGGGTTGGATCGGGAGATCAGCGAGTCGTCCGTGAAATGGAACCGGCTGCCGTCGCTCGATTTGCTGTTCGGCGGACTCGAAACCGAAACGAAAAAGGTGCTCGACTTCCGGGACGAGCTCGACACGATCGGCGAACGGATCGCCAAGATCAATCGCCAAGCCGAATCGCTCGATCAACGGCTCGGAAAAAAGAAGTAATCATATTAGCCCCAAACATAAGCGCGGGGTGATTTGAGCTTGTGAACGCGTCGATTTCCCTCCCCTCTCCCTCGGGAGAGGGCTAGGGTGAGGGGCACTGTGGTTAATATATCAGAAAACTTCCAAGAAAACCAATTTGTTGTCCCTCTTGATTTTTCAGTCCGTACACAGCATCAACGTCGCTCACCCCTCACCCTAACCCTCTCCCGGAGGGAGAGGGGACGGAGAAATTCCCGCGGAGAGGGGAATAGGAAGAGATCGTCATGTCCAACGTATCCATCGTCGCGCTCAGCCAAATGGAGAACAACCAGGAAGCGGACATCTTCGCGCTCCTGACCGAGAAGGAACTGCACCAGACGAAAGAGGGAAAACCGTACTTGAAAGTCGCGTTCCGGGACTCGTTCCGTGAAGTTCGGTTTCCCGTCTGGTCCGACTCGGCGATCTACAAGGAATTTCGGCCGTTGAAACCGGGGACGTTCTGCAAACTCCGTGCAACGTATCGGATGTCGAACTACGGACCGCAACTCGACATTCGGCGTTTGCGTCCGGTGAACGAGGAGGATAAAAAGGACGGCTTCGACCCGGGATTGCTCCGTCCGGCGTCGCCGTTTCCGTTGGAAGGAATGTTCGACGACATTCTTGAAATCACCGCCAGGCACATCGGCAAGAATCCGTTGCACGGGTTGGTCGTGAAGATTTTCAAGGAGAATCGGGACGCGATCATGATCGGCGTCGCGTCGCGGCACCATCACCATTGTTTCTGCGGCGGCCTGCTCGAACATACGCTCTCCGTTACGAAAATCGCCTTGCGGCTCGTCGAACACTATCACGAAATGTATCCTGAAACGAAAAAGGAGATTTCGAAACCGCTCGTCGTCGCCGGCGCAATTCTGCACGATATCGGCAAAGTTCGCGAATTCGCCCACGACGCCGCATCGCCGCACCACTCGACGGAGGGAGAGTTGATCGGACACATGCTGCTCGGACGGGATATGGTTCGGGACGCCGCACGGGAATTGAACACGCCGACACCGCTCCGGACGCATTTGGAGCATATTATCGTTTCGCACCAACGGCACGCCGACTGGGGAGCCCCGAAGCCGCCGATGTCGATGGAAGCGATGATCGTCCACCACGCCGATTCCTGCGACGCCGTCATCGGGTGTTTCCGTAACGCATTCACGCAGGAAGACGCCGAATCGGAGTTGACGTCGAAGAAAAATTCACTCGGCTATCCGCTCCTCAAACCGGAGAAATCCTGAACCATGCTCGAAATCAACGCCGAAATCCGGATCCCGCTTTCCGAATTCGAATGGACGTTCGTGCGGAGTTCCGGACCCGGCGGACAAAACGTCAACAAGGTTTCGAGCAAAGCGCAGCTCCGCTGGAATCCGTCCAAGAGCGGAATCCTGCCGACGCCGGTGCTCGAACGATTGGCGGCAAAGCATCCGTCGTGTTGGACGCTGGAAGGGGAAATGATCGTTTCGAGCCAACGGACCCGCGACGCACTGAAGAATCGAGAGGACTGCCTCGATAAACTCCGAATGATGATCCTCGCCGCCCTGAAAGTTCCCAAACGGCGGATTCCAACGAAACCGACCAAAGGATCCATCGTTCGTCGCCTGGAAACGAAAAGCCGCAACGCTCAAAAGAAACAAGATCGAAAAAAACCGGACCTCGGCTGACAACGTAAAGCCCGACGCTTCGGCGAACACTCGAACACTTCCCATTTATGAAAACGAAAATCCTGCTCTTCGTCGTCGCTTTGACGTTCACCCTTTCGCTCCACGCCGCCGAGGACTTCAACATCCGGAGCGGTTTGTCGAACACGTTCAAGTTGTTCGACAAGAAGGAATACCAGCAGGTTGCGTTCTTCGGCGGCGACGTGTTGCGGGGAAAGAAACCGTACAGTAACGTGACGGTCGACTTTTTCAAGGAACGCTTTCCTGGCTCGACCATCGGGCTGAAGCCGTTTCCGGACCAGGCCGGTTCGTGGTACGGAGCGTTCCGCGTCGCCCGGGGAGAGCCGGTGTTCGGCGCGACGGTTCACAACGCCTGCATCGAGTTCATCGATTTTTGTTCGTCGGACAAAGACGTTACGGAAAAGGAAGCGGTCGATTCTTACGAAGGAATCGTTCGCGGTCTGCTCTCTTTTCGTAACACGATGGACGTCGTGTTCGTTTACACGCTGAGTCCCGACATGCTCGCCGACTTCAAGGCGGGGAAGACGCCGCCGATCATCGAATGGGCCGAAAAAGTCGCCGCGTTTTACGACCTGCCGAGCGTCAACTTGGCGAAATACGTCGCCGACCAGATCAACAACGGAATGCTTTCCGAGAAGGATTTTTTCGAAACGGGAAGTGTCCCGACGCCGAAGGGAGAAAAAATCTACGCCGAAAAGATCCTGGAGTTCCTCGACGCCTGTCTCAAAGCGCGAACGTTCGAAGGAAATCTCGTTCCGAAAAAATTAGCGCAACCGATCTCGCCGACCAACATGCAGTATGCGCAAATCATCGCTTACGAATGGGGCAAATATCCGAAAACGTGGAAAGACGGCCAACCTTCACCGATTTCGTATTTTCGGCATCTTTTGGTCGCCGAACCGTCCAGCGACGAATATTCGTTGACGTTCAAGGGGAAACGAGTCGGTTTGCTGACGTTGACCGGTCCCGGTACAACACCCGCAGTTCTTCCAAGCTCGACGGATGTCGCCATCAAACTGGCCGAAAAAGCAGCCGGTGCGGAAGGTCCCATGCTGAAAGAATGGACGAAACGGGCCGCCGGGTACGATTCAGAGGAAAACAAACCGCCGAAGATAACCGTTTATTCGCTCGGTAAGCTTGAATACTCGCTCGACGGCTCCGATTGGAAACGGGTTGAGATATCGTCGTACAAATGGGTGGATTCGTCAGCGGATTTTTCGATTGATTTGGTGAAAATCGCCGAAGGGCTCGACGCCGAGAAGGAACACCAACTGAAACTTCGTGATGACACTGGAACACTCCGCATTGGCGCGTTTCTTGTCGACGGCAGCGTAAAAAGTCCGTTCGACGGCATGACGCCGTTGGAGCGGGCCGATGCGGCGTATGCGATGATTCCGCCGATCCAGTACTCGCCGCCGACGCCGCGCTGGACGAAAATTCCGAAGACGATGGAAAAACTCAAAAACGGACCGTCGCTCAAAATCGTGATGCTCGGCGACAGCATCATGGGGGACACCGGCTCGTCGCAGT
>JAVBPI010000164.1:0-3468 GCA_031549705.1 Thermoguttaceae bacterium | reverse complement strand
CTCGACTTCTCGAAGATTGAAGCGGATAAACTCAAAATCGAAATCCGCCAAACCGACGTCGAACAATTGCTCGACGAAATCGTCTTGCTCTGCGATCGAAAAGCAAAAGAAAAAGGACTCGAATTCACGTTGACCAACTCGACGCCTTTCCCGAAATCGATCCCGACCGACCCCTTGCGATTGAAACAAATATTGCTGAATATCGTCAGCAACGCGATCAAGTTCACTGACAACGGAAGCGTCAATATCAACCTCGCTTGGTCGGCCGACGGCAAGGATTTCGCGATGGGAAAACTCCTCGTCGACGTCAAGGACACGGGAATCGGAATGAAACCGCAGACTCTCGCATCTATTTTCGTACCGTTTCATCAAGGGGACAGTTCGACGACGCGCAAATTCGGCGGAACCGGTTTGGGGCTCGCGATTTCGCAACGGCTCATCAACATGCTCGGCGGCGAAATCCGGGGCGTCAGCGAATCGGGAATAGGATCGACTTTTTCCATCATCTTGCCGGTGGTTCTCAGCGACGATGTTTCGTGGATCGATAAAACGGGCGAGTCCCGTATCAAAAAAGCGCGGGGCAACCCAACGCCCGGCGTCGAGTTTGAGAATGCCAAGCCGTTAAAAAACGTTCGAATACTTCTCGCCGAGGACGGCAAGGACACCCAGCGGCTTTTCAACATGATTTTGTCGAAAGCGGGCGCCGACATGACGATCGTCGAAAACGGAGCCGAAGCGTTGACGGTCGGAATCGCCCGTTGGAAAGACGGACGACCTTTCGACCTGATCCTCATGGACGTCCAAATGCCCGTGATGGACGGATACACCGCCGTCAAAAAATTGAGAAAGGAAGGATACGACGCCCCGATTGTCGCCCTGACGGCATATGCGATGCCCGATGAAGCGACGCGTTGCCAAGTCGCCGGATGCGACGATTGCATTACCAAGCCGATCCTCCGCGACGCTCTGATCGCCGCGATTGTCAGAATTCTCGAAAAGTAAATCCGTAAGAAAAATATTCGCGCTGTGCGGCTAAAACGCAAGCGTTGACAATCCTTAACCTTCCGGGACCGCAGGTCCCGGCTCCAGTCGATCATGAAACGAAATTCCCTTTTATCGTGCATTTTATTGATTCTTTTTTGTACGTTCACGGTTCTCGCCGAGGAATGGAAAATGGGGGACGGCAAAGTCTGGTCCAGAGCCGACAAAGCGATCACGCTTTCCCGAGACGCCGAGACCAAACACGAAGGACGGGAAACCGTCAAACTCGTTCACACCGGACCGGACGACTGGGCGTACACCGATTACAAACGGATCGAAGTCAAGCCCGGCGACATCATCGAACTTTCCGCGTGGATCAAACATGAAGGGCCGACGAATTCCTCGAACACGGGAATTTCCGTAACGTCCAAAACGAAATCGAACGACGTCGTCGCATGGACGTACGGCAACAAAGAACTTCGGGGGTCGGTTCCATGGACGCTCTTGAAAACGAAGTTCATGATTCCGGAAGGAGTCGTCGTGATCGAACCGCGGCTCACCGGACACGGTCCGTCGACGACTTGGCTCGACGGGTTCACGACCGCGAAAGTCGGTTTTCGGGATGTCTCCGCCGCAAAAAATGCCGCGCCGGTTTCCGTTGAGAACAAATTTCTGGAACTGACCGTCAAGCCGAGCGAGGGAACTTTTTCCGTAACCGATAAAAGAACCGGAAGAATCTGGACCCAAGTACTGGAGTCGCAAAAGTTCGTTCCCGTTTTGTCGTCGAATGCCGCGACGAAAACGTCGTTCGCCTTGATCGACATGGAAACGCTTCTCGAATATGATGTTGCCCTGACGCTCGAAAAGGACAAGCCGGAAATTCTCGTTACGGTGAACGGCCAAGGTCCGATGTCCGGCTCGATTTCGTTCCCGGCTCCGTTCACGTCGAAAAACGGCGACCGCTTGATCATCCCGATGAACGAGGGGATCAGTTATCCGGTCGAGGAAAAGGACATTAAAGTCAGCAAATTGATCGCTTACGGCGGACACGGACTCTGCATGGCGTTCTGGGGACAGATCGAGGACGCGAACGGTTCCGGAATGGTCGCGATCCTTGAAACCGGCGACGACGGCGCGATCAATATCGTTCCGAACAAAGAGGGACTTTTGCAGGTCAACGCTTCATGGGAACCGTCGATGAAGGAATTCCGGTATCCGAGAAAATTACGGTACGCTTTCTTCGACAAAGGGGGACACGTCGCCGTCTGCAAACGGTATCGACAACGCGCCAAGGAAATCGGACTTCTCGTTCCGTTTACCGAAAAGGTCAAGAAAAACCCGAACATCGATAAACTGCTCGGAGCGGCCAATATCTGGTGTTGGGAAGGAAACAAGGCCGAACTCGTCAAGGAAATGCAGAGTCTCGGCATGGATCGAATTCTTTGGAGCGGCGGCGGCAAAGCGGAAGAACTCGTCGAATTGAACAAACTCCCCAACGTGCTGACGAGCCGTTACGATATTTATCAGGACATCATGGATCCGGCCCGATTTGAAGAAGTCGGAAAGCATCCTGATTGGACGACCGAAGCCTGGCCGCACGACATCAACTGGATCAGTTCCGATGGAACCTGGCGAAAAGGTTGGGAGGTTACGCCGAAAGACAAGACGAAGCCGCGTATCCCCTGCGCCGTAATCTGCGATTCCAAGGCGGTTCCCTATGCGCGCCAACGAATCGCGAAGGAACTCGAAACGAAACCTTACGCTTGTCGGTTCATCGACACGACGGTCGCCGCTCCGTGGTTTGAGTGTTATCATCCGGACCATCCGATGACGCGCAGCGACAGCAGGAAATACAAGATGGAACTCCTCAAACTGATCGGCGATCTCGGCTTGGTTTGCGGCAGCGAAACGGGACACGACGCCTCGGTTCCCTTCTGCGAGTATTACGAGGGAATGCTCAGCCTCGGACCGTACCGTGTCGCCGATTCCGGCCGCGACATGATTCGGATTTGGGACGAGGTTCCGCCGCAAGTCGAACGGTTCCAAGTCAACGAAAAGTTGCGATTGCCGCTCTGGGAACTCGTCTACCATGATTGCGTCGTCGCCCAATGGTATTGGGGGGACTACAACAACAAGCTCCCGAAGGTTTGGCGAAAACGGGATCTCTTCAACGCCCTGTACGGCACGCCGCCGATGTACTTGTTCACCCGGAAAAATTGGACCGAAAACAAGGAGAAGTTCGCGGAAAGTTACAAAACCGCCGAACCGGTCTCCCGAGCAACGGCGTACGCCGAAATGGTCGACCACGAAATCCTGTCGCCGGACCGAAGCGTTCAGAGATCAACGTTCTCGAACGGCGTTGTCGTAACGGTTAATTTCGGCGAGAATCCGTTTAAACTCTCCGATGGAACGACGCTCAACGGAAACGACTGGACGATGAAAAAGTAGATTACGAGCCGGGAGCTGTGCTCCCGGAGAACACGGTCG
>JAVBPI010000176.1:0-26459 GCA_031549705.1 Thermoguttaceae bacterium | reverse complement strand
CGCTGGGGCTTGCGGAATGGGGCGATTTCATGCTACACGGTGTGCTGGCCGTTGGCGGTTAAAAATGTTGTAAGTCGTTATCAAACAACATTTTACCACAACGGCCTTCTTCAAGAAATCACCCCGTACGAAATATCCGGGCTAGAAGTCGCTTGGATCGGCCACAGCAAGGAGATTCGGCAAGAGTATTACGATATGGTCATCGACTGCGATTACCGCCAAGCTGCGAACTGGACGACGCCGATTGATGATTCGATTCTCCCCTTCGAAGGAGGGGGACGGACCGTCAGAAATACCAGCCGTAAGGGTGCGATTGCCTGACAGTTTTTCCTGCGATTTTTCCTGCTGTAGGGCATGGAATCGGCTTGCACGGCGTTGAAGCGTCTTGAAGGTAGAAAGTCGATAAGTCTTTTGCTTTCAAGAGCTTGCAAGGATATGCAACGCCGTGCAAGAAAAAGAAAAGGGAGCTGAAAAGCTCCCCAAGTACCGAACCCCGGACTTGAACCGGGACGCCCTCGCGGGCGGAGGATTTTGAATCCTCTGCGTCTGCCATTCCGCCAGTTCGGCAACGCCTTGCATTTTAGCACGCCGCAGGAACTTTTCAAGGCGGGTGATTTTTTTTGCCGAAAGGGTTTTCCGTGGGCGTTCCTTTCACCGCCGAAGGAAAGGGGGGTTGCAGTGAGAACCGTTTTCGGTAGACTTTTCGTTATATTCATGATATTCGGTCATTGTTTGTGCGTTTCCTTTTTTCGGGAACGAAACAAATGCTCAACGTCTTTCCTACCTGTTTTTATGAGTACGGCTCCCACCAAAGCGGCGGTTTTCATCGGCGTTCATCTTGCACCGGAACGTGTCAACGTTGCCGTCGTCACGGAAGACGGCACGATTCTCGTCGAAACGAACGCCCCCTACGCCGTCCTTCATAACCCGATCACGGTCAAAGGACGCCTCGAAATCAATCCCGAAGTTTGGTGGGACGCGACCCGATTGGCAATCGGACAGATGATCAACCAACTTCGTCCCAAAGTCGCCAGTCCCGCACAGTTAAAAGGGATCTGCGTCTGCGGCGACCCGGGATCGCTCGTCATTATCGATAAACGAGGGACCCCACTGATCCCCGCCATCCTTCCGGAGGATACAAGGGCCACCGAACAGGTTGTCAGCCTGAATTATCTCGGTTTGGAACACTGTTCGAAGATCGGATTCAAATTCAAGCCGGAGCATGCGATTGCGAAAATCGCCTGGATCAAGGAGAATCTCCCGGAGCTATACGAGACCGCCTATTTCGCCCACCAGACAGACTTCGTCGTCGGAATGCTCAAAGGGGAAACGGACGTCACGGAATACTCGCTCGCCATGTTCACCGGCTGTGATCTTCTCGACGAGTGTTGGCCGGATTGGCTCGACTACGACATGCATCTGAGTGTTCGTGAACGCTTGCCCCGTCTGGTTCCCTTGGGACGCCCCATCGGAAAGGTCAGCACCAAAGCTTCGTCCCTGACGGGACTTCCGGCGGGGATTCCTGTTGTGATGGGAACAACCTCCGACACGGCGTCGTTCCTTGCGTCCGGCGCTCGGCGGCCCGGCGATTTTTACACGATTCTGCATGACGGCACATCGATCAGCGGCATTTCGCCGAAACTGATGCATGCGCCAGCAGGACAGATTCGCGTCTTCAAACTGCCGAACCGAACCTGGTTTTTCACCACGGAGAGCCGAACCGGCGCAGGATGGGTCAACGCCTGGTTCCCGGACGGAACGTTCGCCGAAATCGAAACGCAAGCGCAAGCCCTGCTGCCGTCTGACTATCTGGCGTATCCGAACGCCAAAAAAGGGGAGTCGTTTCCCTTCAACTCCGGCGGCGCGGAAGGGTTTATTTCACCCGCAACGGACAATCGGGTCGTCCAGTTTGCTTCCTGCCTTCAAGGGACCGGTCTTTTTGAGCGCCTTTGTTACCAAAAATTGGATCGCCTCGCGGAACAGCGGGGAACGCATGGAGATATTTATTCCGGCGGCCCATGGAGCGCGTGCGATTCCTGGATGCAGTGCCGTGCGGATATCACTGGCCGCGTCAACCGCCGCATGGTCGGCATGGCGGGGGCGGCGTTCGGAGCCGCCATGATGGCGGCGCTCGGCGTTCATTTTCCGTCGTTGGAGGATACCGCCGAGGCGATGATCCGCGTCGACAAGGTGTTCTTCCCGAATCCTGACCGCGTCGGAATCTATTCGGATCGCTATGCGAGTTTCCTCCAACTCATGGAAGAACAAGGATATTACACCGATAAATAACCCGACCTCGTTGAAATGCACGACCTTCGCATCGCCCGGAGGTAACGGCATGAGGCGAAGAATGACGTTGCGACTCGGCGTTGTCGTCAAATTGGCGACGGTTTGATCGAAATCCAACGCCGTTTTCGACGGCAGGCCCCCCTTTTTTTTGCCAATACGCTATATTAGAAGGTGTCGATTCCCCTTTCGGGGCGAAAACAAAAGTGAAATACTGACCTTTCCGATCCCATGGCCTTTTTGCGCGCTCGAGAAAACGCCCCTCTCGAAAAGAAATTGTTTACGATTCCGTCCACCATCTCGCGGGTCGGACGCTATCCCGATTGCGAAATTTTCCTCGATCACAGCGGCGTCAGCCGGGAACATGCTCGCATCGCCTTGGAAAAAGACGGGTATTTTCTCGAAGACCTGAAAAGCCGCAACGGAACATTCGTTAACGGCAATCCGTTGGCCGCCGGAAAAATTCTTCTCCACGACGGCGACGTCCTTCGGTTTTGCGATCTTGAACTCGTTTTTTACGCCGGAGAGCCGGATCGGCCCAATTTCCTGACCAACACAGCGACCGCCAAGTCCGGCAACGCCTACATCGATGACGACGCCGACAGCGGAGAAACATTCACCGTCAAGTCGCAGATCAAGCTCTCCGACAAAAAGCCGGTCCTGACTTCCGCCAACGCCGCGACCAAACTGCAAGCGATGATCGACGTCGGGCGGAATCTCGGAGCCGACGTCAAACAGGTTCTCCCGCAAATCGTCGACAACCTGCTCAAGATTTTTCCGCAAGCCGACTGCGCCTACATCCTGCTCGCGGACGAGTCGACGAAGCGGCTTGAGTTGAAAGCCTTCAAACACCGCGATCCGAACAACAACGAGTCGTTTCGGGTCAGCCGCACCATTCTCGAAAAGGTCGCCGTCTCCAAAGCGGCGATTCTCTCCGACGACGTTGCCAACGACTCCCGATTCGATCCGAGCGAGAGCATTGTCAATTACAACATCAACTCCATCATGGCCGCCCCCATTATGGACTACGACCAATCGGAGGTTCTTGGCGTCGTTCAAGTCGATGCCCGAACGTCGGGGCGGAAGTTCACCTACGAAGACCTCGACCTGTTGGTCAGCCTGGCGTATCAAGTCGCCGTCTGCTACCAGAACGCCAAACTTCAGGAAGTCGCCGTCTCCGAAAAAGTGATGGAAAAGGAGATGAATATCGCCCAAAAAGTGCAGTTGGGCCTCCTTCCGTTGGAACGACCGAAGGTTCCGAATTACCAATTCTACGATTACTATAAAGCGGCCAAACACTTGGCCGGGGACTATTTCGACTACATTCCGCTCCAGGACGGTCGATTGATTTTCGCGCTCGGCGACGTTTCCGGCAAAGGGGTTCCCGCCGCGCTGCTCATGGCGAAGCTTTCCTCCGAAGTGCGGCACGGGTTGTTGATCGAACCGACGTTCGCGGGAACGGTCCAACGGTTGAACCGGAGTTTTTCCGAAGGCCGATGGGAAGATCGCTTCATCACGTTCTTCTTCGGCATTTTGGAGCCGCAAACGAACAAGATCACGTTTTTCAACGCCGGACATCTTCCGCCGATGCTTGTTTCCTCCGACGGAAGCACGCAAATGCTCGGCGAAGAGATCATCGGCTTGCCGCTGGGGATCATGGACGACTCGGAGTATGCCGAATTTTCGTTCACGATCGAAAACGGACAGAATCTCGTGATCATCAGCGACGGCGTCACCGACGCGATGAACGCCCAGGATCAGTACTACACGATCCAAGGGGTGCTCGACCACCTGAAGCAGAGCCGCACGCCGTCCGTCGAGGATTTCGGTGCCAACCTGATCAACGCGGTCCAGAGTTTTTCCGGTCGCACCCCGCAAACGGACGACCAAACCCTGCTGATCGTCGGCCGCCGCGACGCGTAACGATCAGGCTTTCGCTTGCAACTCCCGCCGTAATTGCACGAAAACGAAAAAATCGTACACGGCATGGACGAACGTCGGAACAACGAGGTTTTCCGTCGCTTGAAACAGGAATCCAAGATAAATCGAAATCAGGAACGCAAGGACGACATACGTTTTCGAAACGTAATGAAACAGGCCGAACACGATCGAGACGAAGACGATGATCGGTCCGTCCCAGCCGCCGAGCCAATTCTGTAACCCTTTTTGCAGCAGGCCGCGAAACAGGAATTCTTCGCCGAACCCCGCCGCCGCGGCGACGATCGCCGTTTTCCAGAGCGGCAACGGCAACATTTCGTTGCGGTAAAACTCCTTGACGATTCGGTCGACCCGTTCCAAGCTAGGCCAGGGAATCGACCGCAATACGAGATAAAAAGCGATGGACAGCCCTGTTCCGGCGACGCTCCAAACGATCGCATCGCCGTCGAGGGTGCAGTAATCCCAGAGCCGCATCCCGAACAGCCAGGCGACCACGACGGCGACGACCCCCATACCTCCTTCGAGGAGTAAGGCGCTCCGAAAAAATTGTTCGCTTCTCTCGTTCATCGTTACAAATCGGAGCCGCGCCCGTCAGGAAGCGGTTCTCAGACGGAAGGGATTCGAGGACAAGTCGTGGAGGCGTAAAATTTGAACACCGGAGCGGATCAATTGTTCGGAAACGATTTCCGTCCCGAGATCCCGGTTGCCGATCCAATCCACGAGAAATCGCTTGCGGGAATGGCCGACGAGAAGCGGACAATCCAAATCGAGAAACCGCCGCATGTTCCGGATCAGCGTCCAATTATGTTCCACCGTCTTGCCGAATCCGATCCCCGGATCGACGGCGATGCGGCTCCGTTCGATTCCCGCCGCGAGGAGCAAGTCTCGTTTTTGTTCCAGAAACGTGAACACGTCTTCGACGACGTTTTCGTAACGCGGATCAAGCTGCATCGTTTTCGGCGTTCCCCGGGCATGCATCACGCAAATCGCGGCGCCGGTTTTTTGTAACAACGGAATCATCCGGGGATCGCCGAGCCCGCTGACGTCGTTGACGATCGCTGCGCCGGCTCGAATCGCTTCGGCGGCGACTTCCGATTTCACGGTGTCGACGGAGACAGGGATATTCGTCCGTTTTTTTACGGCATGGACGACGGGAATCACCCGCCGCAATTCCTCCTCAAGCGAAATCCCCTCCGAACCGGGCCGGGTGCTCTCGCCGCCGATGTCCAGAATGTCCGCTCCGGCGGCGACCAATCGCAGCGCTTGTTCCATGGCGTCGGAAGCATCGAAGAATTGTCCGCCGTCGGAAAAACTGTCCGGAGTGACGTTCACGATTCCCATCCTCAGCGGCGGCTTGGCGAGGCTCAATACGGTTGTCGGAAGCGTCCAGTGGTCCATGGGACAACAAAAAATTCCGTCATTCCCGCGCAGGCGGGAACGTGGAGATTGGGTATCGATAGGTCGTTGCATCCGTTATTCACGGATCAAAAAACGATGGCGGATGCAAACGGTTTATTATTTCTTTCGTCGAGATCCCCGAATTTGCGGGGATGACGATTGGTTTCAATTTATTTACCTTTTTTCATCAAACCGCGTTTGATCGGTTGCAACACTTGTTCGGCGACAAATGTCGTCTCGGCGATCGTTTTAGCGACACGGTTGTTAAAGTACGAATACGCGGCCAAGGCCGGGATCGCGACGATCAACCCCTGCACCGTCGTGACCAGCGCGAGATATATTCCCTTGGCGAGGTCGGCGGCGCGGGCATAACCATCGGAATCCGCGAGTTCCTGGAAAGCGTAAACCATTCCGACGACGGTGCCGAGGAGTCCGAGCATCGGCGCGATGTTACCGATGACGTTCAAGTATTCGACTTTTCGATAGAGCCGTGCAGCGTGTCCGGCAATCGCTTCTTCCGTTTTGGTTTCGACGGCGTTCCAACCGAGTTCGTATTCCGACATCCCGGCGTGGAGCACTTGGCCAAGAACGCTCGGCTCCGATTTGCAGAGCTGAAGCGATGGGACAAACTGGCCTTGCAATAATTGTTGCAACACTTTTTCGGCGAACTGTTTCGGCGCAAAGACGGATTCCCGGATCGTCAGCGCGAACTCGATCATGAGTGCCACCGCGACGAGCGAAAGCAGGATGATGATGTATCCGATCCACCCGCCGGCAACGACCAAATCGAAAAACGAACTCGAACTTTTCTCCTTTTTTGCGACGGATTCCGGAGCGGCAACCGATGGGGCAGACGCAACGGCCGGGGCCGTCGGCGCAGCGGGAGTCGTCGGGATGCCGCCCAGATCGAGCGGTTGCTCCTGAGCGACGGCGACGATCGTAACAAAGGAACAGAGCAGGGCGAGTAAAATCCGTTTCATAATGATCCGTGGTTCGCGGAGTACCGGCTAAATGTCGGCGTAGAGGCAGAATTCGTAGGGGTGCGGACGCTGCTTGACGGCTTCGACTTCGTTCACGGTCTTGTACCAAATCCAGGTGTCGATCACGTCGGCGGTGAACACATCGCCGCGCAACAGAAATTCGTTGTCCTGCCGCAACGCTTTCAGGGCCGCTTCCAGCGAATCCGGAGCCTGGGGGACGTTCTTCAATTCCTCGGGATCGAGATCGTAAATATCCTTGTCGAGCGGCTCGCCCGGATCGATTTTGTTTTGGATGCCGTCGATCATCGCCATGAGAATCGCCGCAAACGCCAAATACGGATTCGAACTCGGATCCGGGCTCCGGAATTCGATCCGTTTCGCTTTCGGGCTCTGGCTGTACATCGGGATCCGAATCGCCGCCGAACGATTCTGTTGCGAATAAGCGAGATTGACCGGCGCTTCGAAACCGGGAACGAGCCGCTTGTAGCTGTTCGTCGTCGGGTTCGTGAACGCACAGAGAGCCGGCGCGTGCCTCAAAATGCCGCCGAGAGCGTACAGCGCGGTGTCGCTCAATCCGGCGTAACCGTTGCCGGCGAAGAGCGGCTGTCCGTTCTTCCAGATCGACAGGTGCGTGTGCATCCCGGAGCCGGCGTCGTCGAACAACGGCTTCGGCATAAACGTAACGACTTTATTGTGCCGCCGGGCGACGTTTTTGACGATGTACTTGAACATCATCACCTGGTCGGCCATCGAAACGAGTTCGTTGAACTTCAAATCGATTTCCGCCTGGCCGTTGCCGCCGGTTTCGTGGTGCTGCGTTTCGACGTACAGGTTGCAGTCGATCATCGTGAGCACCATTTCGTTGCGCAGATCGTTCAGTTGATCCGCCGGGGGCATCGTGCAATACCCCTCTTTGTACCGAATTTTATTGGCGAGGTTCGGTCCTTCGTTACGCCCCCGATTGGCGATTCCCTCGTTGCAGTCGATATGGTAGAAGCCGTGTTCGCTCCGCTGGTCGAACCGCATGTCGTCGAAGATGTAGAATTCCGCCTCCGCACCGACGTAACAGACATCGCCGATCCCCGTGGACCGAAGATAATTCGCCGCCAGCCGAGCGACGTTGCGGGGATCGCGGGGGTAATCCTCCCGGGTGATCGGATCCTGAATGTTGCAGATCAACGAGATGGTCGGCGCGGCGAAAAACGGATCGATCGAGCACGTTTCCGCCTGCGGCATCACGAGCATGTCGCTCTCGTTGATGTTCTTCCAGCCGCGAATGCTGGAACTGTCGAACCCGAGTCCGTTCTCGAAAATCTCCATGTCGAGACGGTACGCCGGAATCGTGAAGTGCTTCCACAGACCGGGAAAGTCCATGAAGCGAAGGTCGACGAATTTAATGTCTTTTTCCTTGCAAAGAGCAAGGACGTCTTCGGGAGTCAGCATTATTGTAGAGAGAAAAGGGTTATAAAAAACGAGCCGTGATCTGCGATCACGACTCGTGTGGTCATTTCGGGGCATCGCCGCCGAAAGGATCGAACGGTTTGTCGTCTTTTTTTTCTTCTTTCGGTTCGTCCGGTTTTTTCTCTTCGGCTTTCTTTTCCTCAACCGGTTTCGGTGCTTCGGCCGGTTTCGACTCTTCAGCGGGTTTCGCTTCCGGCTTCGGCTCCTCGGCGGGCTTCGCTTCTTCCGCCGGTTTCATTTCTTCGGCGGGTTTAGTTTCCGGCTTCGGTTTATCGTCGGGCTTTGTTTCTTCGGTTTTCGGCGGTTCCGGTTTCGGCTCCTCAACCTTGGCGGGCTCCGTTTTTGGGGTTTCCGGTTTCGGTTCTTCAGGCCAATCGACGACTCCCGGGGCTTTTTCCGGCTTGCCCTCAAGCCCGGGGACTTTCAGCATGCCGTCCATCCCGGGGAGCGTGGGGAACTTCGGCGCCGAAGGCTTGCCAATACCGGGTCCATGATCATCTTCCCCATCGTGAGCGTGATCGTGAGCTTCCTCTTTTTTCTTTTCCCGAATAATGTTCGTGCGGCTCAGATGAACCTTTTTATACACGTCTTCCGGAATCACGTAATACCAATCGGCGAAGCGTTCGGTCAGTTTTTCGGCTCGTTTCTTTCCGGCTTCGGTTGCTTCCTTGACCCGATCCTGTTCTCGTTGGTTCGACTTGTCGATCTGCTTGTTCTCTTCGACGATTTTCTCGTTTTCCGCTTTGATCTTCGCAATATCATCAGCGGCTCCCTCGGCGGGAACTTCCTGGAGCGGCTTCGGCGACTGGATGTCAGCCGCCGGAATCACGGAGGGATCGAAATCCGCCGAAATGAACAGATATCGGTTGACCCCCATGGTCGTTTCCGGTTTCGGCTTCTCCGAAGCGTCCTTTTCATCGGGCTTCGATTCGTCCTTGGCGGCGTCGATTTCCGACTCCGTACCGGTCAGGTCGCCGAACCGGAGATTGTATCGGATCCCGTCCTTCATCCGAAGTTGGAGGTCCCCTTCGCTGGAAAGGAGCTGTTTACGGGTCTTGGTGGTCCCCCCCTTGAGGTCCGGCATAGGCACGAGATAGAACCCGGCCTTTTGGAGCGAAGCGTCCCCTTTGATCGTTTCGAGTGCTTTTCCAGCTTTCAGGGTTTCAGCGAGCGTGGCTGGTTTTTTGGTCACGCCGACGATTTTCAGGTCGTTCAGGGCGGAAACCATCGTGTCGAGAACCTCGGTATTGAGCTCCTCGTCCGGTTTCATCTCCATAGCGTAGTATTCGCGGCTGTTTCGACCACGAAATCCCATCAATTTTTCGAGCTTCCATTTATCGGCGCCGGTACCGGAACCGTTGTAGGCAAGGAGGAAGTCGCCGATGAACGTCGGAATCAGCTTCGGCTGCGGCACCATTCCGCCGGCGGTTCGGGCGAGCTCGGTTTCGATTTTCGACGAATACTCGTCGACGAAAACTTCTTTCAGGTCGAGCGTGCTGATGTCGAGGAGGTTTTTCTCGATCCACTGGTCGAAGTTGGTCGAGAACCGTTTCGGATCGATTTCGACGACATAAACGGGACTCTGGCCGGGAACGCGGACATATCGGAGTTTTCCCGCTTCGTCGGGGTCTTCAGCGTTTTTCTTCTCTTTTTGATCTGCTTCTTTTCCGACGATCAGATCGACAAGCGGTTCCTCGTCGGCTCCGGTAAGCTTGACTTTGACGCCGATTCCTTCGCCGATCGATGCGGAGTCGGAGCTTGGATCGACGACGCCGTACATCGTGTAAAGGGTCGTTTTGTCGGTCGCTTCGTTCATTGCAACGACGTCGAGCACCTTCAAATCGACGAGCGCTTCGGCAACTTTACCCATTTGATCCTTGGCGTCGGCGGGGTAGTTGTCGTGGGATGGAATCGACCAAACGCCGTCGATATCGGCGACGCGGAAGTCGACGGCGTCCCCGGCGGCGTCCTCACGGACGATCTCCAATTTTTTGACTTTGAGCGGATCGTCGAATTTCGGAAAGAGGGCTTTTCCGATCATCTCATCCGGTTTGACCTCACGGACGACGGGGCGGGAAAAGAAGGCGACGGCGACAAGAGCAACGGCAAGGGCCAAAAAGACCGAGGTTTTAGTCGATTCGTTCATGGATTTCGCAAAAGCAAAACAGAGTATCCGACAAACATTCCGCTTGCGTTCAGGCCGCGAAGCAGGGAATGAAAAAGACGCAATACTCAGTTTAGCGGATATCGCCGGTTTTTCAAGTCCACACCGCCACGAAACTCCTCTTACGTTTTTTTGTTGTACAGATATTCGCCGTACCAGCCGGGCCCGATCGTATTGATGTCGATTCCCTGAAAAACGAGCTCGTCGTAAGCACGGCAGGTTCGCGTGACGCCGGAGGCGTCTTCGAAAAAGAGCCAGACCTCGCTCGGATCCATCTGGTCGACCAAAATCGGATTGTGGGTCGTGAGGAAAAACTGCGTGCCGCCGAACTCGGTGGTGTGCGTGCGGATTTTTCGGGCCAGCGATTCGATCAATTCGGGCCCCATATAACAGTCCGGTTCTTCGATCGCGACCAACGGCGGAGGCGAGGAGTCTTCCAGAAGAAGAAGATGGGAAAAAAGCCTCAGCGTTCCTTCGCTCATCTGGTGGGCGGCAAAAGCGGTCGGAAACCGCTTATCTTTGAAGAAAAGATAGGTTCGTCCGGATTCGGTTTTTTCGATGTAGATTCTTTCCATGCGTGGAATCCGCGACGCGATCGTCTGCAGCATCGTGCCGAATTCGAAACGATGTTTTTCCTCGATTCGCTTCAGTTCGGCGGAAAGCCGCTCTCCGGGAACGGCGGCGAATTGCGGCGGCGAGAGTCCGATCGCATTGTCCGGACGGTAGCAGGCGCGATGAAGCGATTCCAAATGCCGCAACAAGGAAGGTGCGTCCGGAATATCTTCGATCAGCCCGATTTCGCTCAACCCGAGGTGTTTGGGGTCCGTTCGACGAATTTTATCGAGCGCTGTCTGTGTCACGCCGTGCCATGGCATGACGTGCCTTGCCGTTTTGTCGCCGTTTTGGAAGAAGAGGAGCGGCTGCGACGACACGCCGTGTTGCACGCCGCGATAAACGAGGACTTCGGACTCGATGTACGGATTCGTGCTTCCCCGTCTCTGGTTGATATTGACGGCGTATGTTAACGGCTTCGGTTCGGAGCAGGCCCGAAAAACGATCCCGATGGAAATCGGGCCTTCCGAACCTTGCGTGCAAACCGCGTTGAAGCCGCCCCGTTTGGCGAGGGCAACGTCGAGCCCTTCTTTCAGGCAGTCCGCCAAAAACGCGAAAACGTCGAGCAGCGTACTCTTGCCGAGGCCGCCGGGACCGGTCAAAACGGTGAGTGGCGTCAGCTCGTAAGGCGCAAGATCCGAGTCGTCATCCGGGATGACTGATTGCTGAAAACTCGAACCGAGGGCGATTTGCTGGAGAAGTCGGTAATTCCGAACCCATAGCCCTTCGATTGTCGGCATAAAGACAGTGCTCATCAATTCCGCCGTGTCTCAAAAACGGGGACGTCGTCCGCCGATCGTGGATTATTCCATGCATCCCATCCTGGGAATGTGTCGCGAAAGCGCTTGGTTGAATGCCCCGAAAGTTTGTGTTGGTCGACAAAGAAAAGATAAGAACACAATATTACTCTATGTTTTATGGTATTCTTTCACAAAATCAAAAAAAGTCAAGAGAAACGAAAGAATATCCGGATCGTTTTGTCGAGCGGTCTGATCGCGGTCCCAAGAACGGCATTGGGGAAAGGGCGGGGTTTCACCCTTGAATCGACCCTATTACCGTGTAAAATAGGGCTGGCTCCCCTCCGAAATCTTCGGTTCACGGCCAAGGTGAGTTGTTCAACCCCCTACATTTTCTTTTCATGTACGCCATTTGCCTCGTTTTGAATTACGCTGTCTGTCTCGTCGCGGCTTGGGTGCTGTGGAGGCGATTTGTCGACAAATCGGAGCCGTACCACCTGTTTTTCGAGGCGTTCGTCGCAGGCAATCTCTTTTACTGTATTGAAGCTTGGTTTTTCGCGGAGGGGTTGTCGCTGGTCAATGCGTTGAAAACGCCGGAGCCGATGGTCGGATTGCATGCGGCTTCTTTGCTGCTGCTTGCCGCGGTGGTCTGGTCGTACAGGGAAACGCTCATGGAAGCGGTCGCCGATTTGCGATCGGCCCCTCGGGATTCGTTCGCCGTCAAGATACTGCTTGCCGCGGTGTTGCTCATTTTTCTTCCCCTTTGTTTCATTGCGGTGATCTATCCTCCTTGTACGGCGGACTCGATGTCGTACCACCTGCCGAGGATCATGCATTGGATTCAAAACGGCAATTTGGAGATGTACCCGACCAACTATCCGCGTCAATTGTTCTATCAGCCGTTCCCGGAATACCTGATTTTGCCTTGGGAACAGGTGCTCCAGGACGATTACGTCGACAATTTGATCCAATGCATCGCATTGCTCGTTCTCCTGGTGCAGCTCGTGCTGTTGGTACGGTTTTTCAACGGCAATGTTTCCTGCCAGCTTTTGGCCGTCGGATTGGCGTTGGCCAGTCCCATCGTGATTTTTGAAGCTCCGACGACCCAGACGGACATCATCCTCACGGCGCTGTATTTTTCGTTCGTCTACTTCGGCATGAAGCTCTCCCGGAGCAATCCCGAACCGACATCGACGCAACTGCTCGTTTACTCGATCTGTCTTGGGAGTTCGCTCGGTTTGAGCTTGAACACCAAATTGTCGATCGGGACGTTTGAAATCCCCTTTTGTCTCTGGTTCGGCTGGCGTTATTTGCAAATTTATTACCGCTCGGACCGACCGCTCCGGGAAGACAAGGCGTTGCGGATTTTCGCGATCATGGTCGCCGGCTTCCTTCTCTTCAACGGCCCGTATTTCAGCCGGAACGCAGCGATCACCGGAGGGATTTTCGGGCCGAGCGAAATCCAGATGAAGATGCGCAACCTCCGTTTCGGGGTCGGACCGACTTTTTCGAACGCCCTCAGGAACATCGCGATGCAATTGCGGGTTCCCTCGAACGAGATCAACGAACTGAACCGGGATTTCGTTTTCATGGTCCATGAAAAGCTGCACCTGTCGATGAAGGACCCGGCGACAACCTACTGCGGCGACGGCGAAGAACCTTACGACTATGAAACCATTTTCGTTCTCGACGACTATCGGGCCGGCAATTCGCTGATCATCCTGCTCGGCTTGATCACGGGCGGGGCGACGCTCCTCGCGGCGGGCAAGCGTTTTTTCACGGGGGGCGAAAGCGTAGCGTCTCCGTCGCCTTTTCGACAGAAAGAGGGGAAACGTGAAAACGGTTCGTCTTCGCCGCTGACAAAGACCGCCGACAACAACGACATCAGCCTGGGCTTTTATGCCGTGCTGACAATCCTCGGCTTTCTGGTTTTTTCCGGGATATTCCGTTGGCAGCCGTTCGGAGCCCGTTTGCTTCTCCCCCCGTTTCTCGGCATTATTCCGTTCATCGCCATCAAAATGGATGCACTGCTTCCTCGGGAACGGATTGCGTTGCTGGCCATGGTCGTGTATGCCGTTGGAATGCTTTACACCATCTTTCTCGTTGCGACCTCGATGTTCTTTGACCCGACTTACACATTGCTGGTCGCCAAACCGCCCCGCTCCGAACGGGAAATCGCCATGTATCGCCAAGCGGGAATCGAGCAATGGAAGCTCCGGTTTCCGGAGAATATTATCTCGGGAACCGTGGAGAGTCTCCCTCTCGGTTCGGCTCCCAACGCGACCTCGCCTCAGGTTCCAGACGTGGGGACCGCTCCGGTGAGTCAACCGTCCCCTTCTGCCGAAGAAGGGGAGAAGAAATCGTCTCCGTCGGAGGGGGCGGCTCCCACCTCTCCCGCACCGGAGAAGGTTGAGTCCGATTCCGGCCCCGAATCGACGCCTGTCGCCGACGCCCCGCCTCCCTACAAACCGACGCTCAACGAAGAGATGTGGAGCGATTACTTCATTTCCAAGGGATCATTTTGGGAAACGATTAAGTTCCAACGAAAATATAAATATTTCCGTTTGATCCAGATATATTTGTTTGAATATTTGGCAATCTCCAACCAGATCAAGGAATTGGGAGCGAAAAACGTCGGTTTGGCAATGGACCGTTTCTATGATCGTTGGGAGTATCCGTTTTGGCCGCTCCTCAGGGAGGACGGCAAAACGCCCCGCATTGAATGGGTGGTTTTTCATAAATACTTGGAAAACTCGGTCAATTTCGATCCGGCCTTTGTTCCGGACGTGATCATTACCGATTATTCGCCGAACGTCATTGAAAAATACTTCGATGTGGAAAACGCCTGGATCTATGAACACTTGGTCCTTGTTCAAGTCAAAGGGAAAAAAGGAGCGACGCCCCCCCAAGCAATGGGAGGAGAGCCCCCGCAAGACCCCGCCCCCGTTCCCCGATGATCCCCGCAGTACTCGCCAAATTCCTGACAAACTGTTTTGCGTACCTTGACGCTCTTGCGGGGAGGCAGTAAAATATCGGTCTATTGTCGTTGGAAGGTCAAACGCCTTCCGGTTGGAACTTGCGCGCGGAAAGCGGGCGTTCCAGTGCCTGAAGAATGAATTGGGCTGGCGACTGAAGTTCGGTCCATTAGATATATTGATTTCGGAGTCCATCATGAACCCTGGCGAAGTACTGCGAATCGTTGACGCAATTCACCGCGATAAACGAATCGACAAGGAGATCGTCTTCAAAGGTGTTGAAGCGGCGATTGCGACCGCGCTGCGACGCCAACACGGCGACGAGTCCGAAATCGTGGTTCATGTCGACCGAATTAGCGGAGAAATCACAGGAACTCGAAACGGAGTTCGGATTTCCCCCGAAGAAATGGGAGAACGCATCGGTGCACAAAGCGCCAAGCAGGTGATGATCCAAAAAATCCGCGAAGCGGAGCGGGACGCCATCTTCGATGAATTTCGCACCTTGATGGATCAGATGGTTTCCGGAGTCGTGCAACGAAGCGATGGAGGAGCGACGACGGTTTCTCTTCCCGGTTCGGTCGTCGAAGCCGTCCTGCCGCGAAGCGAGCGAATTCCGGGTGAAATGTTCCGGAACGGTGATCGGGTTCGCGCCGTTGTCGTCGATGTCAAAAAAGCGGGAAATCGGGTCAAAGTGATCCTTAGCCGTATCCGTCCGGCGCTCGTCCAGAAATTATTCGAGCAGGAAATTCCGGAAATACTGGACGCCGTGATTGAAATCAAGGGAATCGCCCGTGAACCCGGCTATCGAACCAAAATCGCCGTTTACAGCAGCGATCAACGCGTCGATTGTGTCGGTGCCTGTATCGGAATGCGGGGAAGCCGTATCAAAAACATTACGGACGAGCTGAACAATGAACGCATCGACGTCGTTCCGTGGAGTTCGGACATGCAGGTCTTCATTCCGAACGCCCTGCGACCCGCCGAGATTGAAGAAGTGATCCTCTGCACCATGTTGGGGAGGGCCGTCGTTCTGGTCAAACAGGAGCAGCGGTCCCTTGCCATCGGACGCAAAGGACAGAACGTCCGCCTTGCCAGCAAGCTTTGCGGCTGGGACGTCGAAATCATGACCCGGGACGAGTTGGAAGCCGATCTCGAAAAGGCCGTCGAAGGATACGCGCTCATTCAAGGCGTCTCCTCCGAACTGGCGGATCGCTTGGTCGGTGAAGGGTTCCTTTCGTTCGACGATCTTTCGATCATTGAGCCGAACGACTTGATGCAGATGGGTGATATTTCGGAAGAAGTCGCCGAATCGATTATCGAACAGGCGGAAAACTTCGCCCAACGGGAAGAAGAGATCCAGAAAGAAAAGAAGAAAGAACGGTATCAGGAAGCAATGTCGGAGTCCATGGATTCGGACGACGACGCATAGGAGGGGGTTGGGGAGCCGAGAGCTTAGGCGTGATTTCGTGTTCGGTGATTGTTTCGCTTGCGTTTTAGCTGTGAAGCGAGTCCTTGGATGCGGCATCTTTTCGTTCCCCGGGTATCATCACATCTTAGCCGAAGGACGCCGCTTTATGTAGATTATTTTTCACACTAAGGTATTGGAGAGAGTCGAGACTTGTCCATTCGAATTTACGCTCTGGCACAACAGCTCAAAGTTGAAACAAAGACGATTGTCGATGTCCTCAAAACACTCGGAATCGAAGGAAAAGGCTCCGCTCTGGCGAGCCTGACCGAAGAAGAAGTTGGACAGGTCAAAACGGCGATTCACAAATCTTCCGCGAAAACTCCGAAATCCGGTGCGCCTGTTCGGCCGGATGCCCCGCTTCAACGCCCCGCTTCGCCGGTTTCCGTCGGGAAGATTCCCGTCATCAAAAACATTCCGACGAAGCCCACGGACAAAAAGGCGGATCTGGAGCCTGATGCTGTTTGCGATCAGGAATCGGTCGTCGCTGTCGATATTGTTTCGTCTGAACCGGTGTTGGCGCCGACGCCGGTTGAAGAAACTCAGCCGGTTGAACCGGAAAGAGTCGAGCCGGAAAAAATCGAACCGGTTGAACCGGTTGAGGTCGTTTCGACCGTTGAAGAAGTTACCGTTGTCGAACAGCATACGACTGTCGCCGAAAAAAGTGAGTCGGCGAAGCCGACGGGACACACGCTTCCTCCGCCGATTGGTCGAATCGACTTGACATCGTTGTCCGCCATGGACGGAGGCAAAGGGGCCGGTCCCAAAAAATCGAGCCCGCTCACGGCGTTTCGAAAATCGAGTCCGGAACAACCGGCCGAACCGCCGAAACCTGTCGCGCCGGCTCCGCAGCCGACTCCTCCGGCTCCCCAAGCTCCGATCACAACAGGGCTTTCGGCTCCGGGACACGCCGCCGCCGTTCGCCGCGACGATTACCGTGGACCGATGAGGGTGATTACCGATAAAATCCCGAATCTCGACACCAAACGGAAAAAAACCGACGGAGACGAGAAATCAACCTCCTCCGGAACCGCCAAAACAACGGGCCCGATTGTTCGGCTTGCGCCTGTCCCGAAGGCTCCGACAACCAAGCCCGGAAAGAATTCCAAGGAGCCCGCTCCGCAAAAGCCGGATGTCAAATTGCCGCCGGAAGCGATTCGCGCCGCCGTGCAAGGATCGACCACGAAGTTGGTCGACGATCACATTCGTAAGCACGAAGAACGCCAGCGGCTCAAAGAGGAAGAAAAGAAAGCACGCGAATCGAAGAAGCCTCTGAAAAGAGGTGGAGTCGGAGTTGCCAAAGAACCCGTTGTCACGGATGCTTCGGACGATTCCAAAGGCGGGAAAGGTGTCAAGAAACGTTTCGGTGCCGCTCCGGAAACCATCGCCGTGTCGGACCAGATGAAGAAAAAACGTCGTGGTTCCGCGAATCGCAACCGCGACGAGGGGGACGACGATATTTCGTCGTTGCCGCGTCGATTGGTTCGCAAAAAGAAAAAAGGCCAACGTGCATCGAGCACGGCGGCGCCGCGTAAATCAGATCTCGTGATACAGCTTCCTTGTACCGTGAAGCAGTTCGCCGAGCAGACCGGACTCTCGGTCGCCATGGTGATTAAAAAACTGCTCGAAATGGGAACGCCCTTGATGATCAACGCCCAGTTGGACCGCGAGGCGGCCGAGTTGTTGGTTGAGGCGTTCGAATTGCAAGTCGAAATCCGCGACCAGGTTACCTTGGAGGACCGCTTGGTGACCGCCGCCTTCGAGCAGGTCGACCCGCCGGAATCGCTCAAGGCACGGCCGCCGGTCGTTACGGTCCTCGGACACGTCGACCACGGTAAGACGACACTCCTCGACCGAATCATTCATCAAAATGTCGTTGCCGGGGAAAAAGGAGGTATCACGCAGCACATTCGGGCTTATCGAGTGAAAACCGACAACGGTGAAGATGTTACGTTCGTCGACACGCCAGGGCACGAAGCGTTTACCGAGATGCGAGCCCGTGGAGCGAACTGTACGGATATCGCGATTCTCGTCGTTGCCGCCGATGACGGTGTCATGCCGCAGACCGAAGAAGCGATCTCCCACATCAAGGCCGCCGGTGTTCCGATCGTCGTCGCCTTGAATAAAATGGACCTTCCCGGCGTCAATCCGGATCGTGTGATCCAGGAACTCGCCGCAAACGATCTGCTCACAAGCGAATGGGGCGGCGACGTCGAAGTCGTTCGGGTCAGTGCGCTGACCGGAATGGGTTTCGACAAACTCCTCAGCACGTTGCAAATCATTGCGGAACTCCACGAACTGAAGGCGAATCCGGACCGTCCGGCGATCGGCATGGCTCTGGAAGCCGAAATGCAGGCCGGGCAAGGGGTCGTTTGCAAGGTGCTCGTTCAGGACGGAACACTCCGCACCGGCGACGTGGTGGTCTGCGGAGCCGCTTACGGTCGTGTCAAGGCGATGTACGACACGTTGGATACGAAAAAGCAAATCGACGAAGCAACGCCGGGTACGCCGATCAATTTGATCGGCCTCGATGTCGCTCCGAGCGCCGGAAGCAAATTCTGCGTGCTTAACGATATTTCGGATGCACGGGTGATTGCCGAGCAGCGGGCCAACGAAGTCCGTAAAGTAGAACTCGCCGACGTTCAGTCTCACGTCACGCTGGAAACGCTGTTCCAACGGATCAGCTCCTCGCAGTCGGTGCAGACGCTCAACGTGATCATTCGCGCCGACGTTCGCGGGTCGATCGAAGCGATTCGCAAGGAACTCGGCAAGCTCGACCATCCCGAAGTGAAGATCAAGATTTTGCAGGCGACCGTCGGCGGAATCACCGAGGCGGACGTTCAGCTCGCCGACGCTTCCGATGCGATCATTGTCGGCTTCAACGTCGTTCCGGACGAAAACGCCCGGGCAATGGCGGAGAAGAAGAAAGTCCAAATTCGGCGTTACGATATCATCTACAACCTGTCGAACGACATCAAGGCGGCCCTCGAAGGGATGCTCAAACCGGTTTCGCAGGTCAAGGAACTCGGTCGCGCCTTGGTGCAGAAGGTTTACACGATTAGCCGAGTCGGTTCGATTGCCGGTTGCCGTGTGATTTCGGGAACGATCGAGCGCGATAGCCGAATTCGGATCATTCGGGAGAGCCGGATCATCGGCGAGTATCCGCTCGACTCGCTGAAGCGGGAAAAGGACGACGTGAAGGAAATCCGCGAAGGATACGAATGCGGTATGAAGCTCAAGGGCTTTAACGACTTGAAAGAAGGGGACATCCTCGAAGCGTACAAGATCGAAGAAATCGCCCGGACATTCTGATATTTCGTTTCACATCGGCACGAAATTCCGCTTGCGTTTTAGCCGCGCAGCGCGGATTTTTCGTCTGTTTTCGTTTTTGTTACGATGAACGACGAAACGATCCGACAACTGCGTGACGATGCGGAATCGGGCGACGTCGACGCTCAATTTCGTTTGGCGTGCTGTCTCGCCGGGGGAACGGGAGTTCCGAAAGACGAAACCGAAGCCGAACACTGGATGAACATCGCCGCCGAACAAGGACACGCCGACGCCCGAAAAATGCTCGGCTGGGACAGTGGAATTCCTTCACCGCAACTAAGTTGGAACGGACCGCTCGAAAGTATTTTCCGTCTCGTTTTGTCGAAAACCCGTTGGCAGGTTGCCCGGTTTTTTTGTGAAATCGGCGCTGTAGTCGGAATCATCAGCGGTTGCGTACTGTGGGCGTTTCCTCCCGAAAAATCATTCGGATCGGAAATCGTCACCCTGTTCGGACCGACGATCATTTTTTTGTACGGAGTGCTTTCGGCCGTTTCCGGAATCGTTGTTGGCTTGGTATTGTACGAAATCGCAAAGTATTGCAGCGACTCTGAAGCGACCCTGAAGCGACCCTAGAGCCCGACACGTCAGCGAGGGTATCTGAAAAATAAACGCACCAAGCTAAGCATTGTATCGGGACCACAGGTCCCGGCTCGTCATTCTTCAAACTCCTAACTTCTCTCCTGATGTCACGAAGAACACTGAAAGCCGGTGAGGCGATCCGACAGGTCGTTGGCATGGCGATTTTGACCGAAATCCAAGACCCCCGCGTCAAAGATGTCACGGTGCTGCACGTCGAAGTTTCCGGCGATATGCGCATCGCCAAGGTACACGTCTCCGTCATGGGAGACGAAAAGAAACAGATGCTCTGCCTGAAAGGGCTCCAGTCCTCGGCGGGATTTCTGCAAGCGAAGGTCGCCAAGCGGATCGACACGCGGTACACGCCGCATCTCGAATTCGTTCTCGATCAAGGGGTCAAGAACCAGCTCAAAATCTCGAAAATGCTCGACGAGGAATTCGCCGACGACAAGTTTGACGACCTCGCCGATGAGTATGAAGAAGACGAAACGGTAAACACCGACGAATCCCCATAAACGTCGAACTCCGCTTGCGTTTTAGCCGCTTCAGCGCGTTTTCTTTTTTTCAAAATCCACCATGAGATCACGCAGTACGACGATTATTACGGTACGGAAAAACGGCAAGGTCGCGATCGGCGGCGACGGACAGGTGACGCTCGGCAGCACGATCATGAAGTCCGACGCGAACAAGATCCGAAAACTGCTCGACGGCAAGGTGATCACCGGATTCGCCGGTTCCACCGCGGACGCCTTCGCCCTGCTCGAACGCTTCGAGGGGAAACTCAAGGATTATCCCTCGAACGTTCCCCGCGCGGCGACGGAACTCGCCAAAGAATGGAGAACCGACCGCGCTTTGCGGCGACTCGAAGCGATGATGATCGTCGTCGATCCGAAGTCGACCCTGCTCCTCTCCGGCAACGGCGACGTGATCGTTCCGACCGACGGTATTCTGGCGATCGGCAGCGGCGGCAACTTTGCGATGGCGGCGGCGAAAGCACTCTCCAAACACAGTTCCCTCTCGGCGGCGGAAATCGTGCGTGAATCGCTCCAAATCGCGTCCGAAATCGATATCTACACCAATGCGAACATTATTCTCGAAGAATTGGACGAAGGCTGAGTGTTTCCAATTCACAAAGGGCGTCATTTCGAACGAAGCGCGGCGAAGTGAGAAATCTCACTCCCGTCAATAAAGCCCGAACTTCATGCTCTTTCGTGAGGTATGAGATTTCTCCCTTCGGTCGAAATGACAACCGATTTACATTTCGGAGAACACCATGAAATACATCGTTTTTGTACTCTTTTTATTTGCGACGTGCCAACTTCAAGCAGCGGAGCGGACCGCCTTCATCGACGACCTGATGAGCAAGATGACGCTCGAAGAAAAAATCGGGCAGCTCAATCTTCCGTCCGTCGGGTTCGACGTTACCGGACCGATCCTGAGCGAAGGCGTCGAGAAAAAAATCGAACAAGGACACGTCGGCGGTGTCTTCAATACGTTCACGCCGAACGCCGTACGAAAACTTCAGGAACTCGCCGTTACAAAATCGCGGCTCAAGATTCCGCTCCTGTTCGGTTACGACGTGATTCACGGACACAAAACGATCTTTCCGATTCCGCTCGGTATGGCCGCGACTTGGGACATCGACCTGATCGAACGAACCGCTCGCGCCGCCGCTCGGGAAGCGTCCGCCGACGGACTCAATTGGACCTTCTCGCCGATGGTCGACATTGCTCGGGATCCCCGTTGGGGCCGCGTCGCCGAAGGAGCCGGTGAAGATCCGTTCCTCGGCAGCCGCATCGCCGAAGCAATGGTTCGAGGATACCAGGGAACCGACCTGTCGAAAAACGACACGATTTTGGCGTGCGTCAAACACTTCGCCCTGTACGGAGCTTCCGAAGCGGGCCGCGACTACAACACGACCGACATGAGCCGCCTGCGGATGTACAGTGAATATCTTCCGCCGTACAAAGCCGCCGTCGACGCCGGGGCTCGCACCGTCATGACGTCGTTCAACGAAATCGACGGAATGCCCGCGACAGGTAACCGTTGGCTCCTGACCGATCTGTTACGAAATGAATGGGGCTTCACCGGTCTCGTCGTGACGGATTACACCGCGATCCTCGAAATGGTCAATCACGGCGTCGGCGACGGACCGAAGGTTTCCGAACTGGCGATCAATGCCGGAACCGACATGGACATGGTCAGCGAGTTTTTCGTCAAATACCTGCCGGAACTCGTCAAGTCGGGAAAAGTGGACGAAAAAACGGTCGACGCCGCCTGCCGCCGGATTCTTGAAGCGAAATACGATCTCGGACTGTTCGAGGATCCTTTCCGTTACGTCAGCGAAGAACGGGCGAAAAAGGAAATCCGGAGCGCCGACAAGCTCGAACTCGCCAAGGAAGCCGCCCTGAAAAGTTTCGTGCTCCTCAAGAACGACAAGAACGTGCTGCCGCTGGATGCCTCGAAGAAGATCGCGTTCATCGGTCCGTTGGTCGACGACAAGCGGAACCTGATCGGCAGTTGGAGCGGCGCCGGCGACTGGAAACAAGCCGTCAGCATCCGCGAAGCCCTCGAAGCGAAATTCGGCAAGGATAAGTTTCTGTTCGCAAAAGGATGCAACCTGATCGAGAAAGGGGATCCGCTTTACGAACGATTAAGCAAGGCAGACGACAACTTGAAAAAAGAAGGATTACGAACCGATCTGCTTGTCGAAGCAATCAAGACCGCCGAAAAGGCCGACGTGGTGGTCGTCGTCTTGGGAGAAACGTACGATATGTCCGGCGAAGCGGCCAGTTACAGCCATATCGAATTACCGAAGAATCAATCTACCTTGCTGCGTGCATTGTCGAAGGAAAAGCCGACAGTTCTCGTGTTGATGAGCGGCCGTCCACAGAATCTTAATATCGACAACAGTGTAGTCGCCGGTGTTCTCGAAACGTGGTTCGGCGGACATCGGGCGGGGGATGCGATCGTCGAGACGCTGTTCGGCGACTCGAATCCGTCAGGCAAACTCACGATGAGCTTTCCGCACGGAGCTGGACAGATTCCTGTCTATTACAACCACAAAAACACGGGTCGGCCGCTCGACGAGAACCAAAAATACACGACGAAGTTTCTTGATATTCCGAACGAGCCGCTCTATCCGTTCGGCTTCGGTTTGTCGTACACGACGTTTTCCTACGGCGACGTGAAGTTGAGCGATTCCAAGTTGAAGCGAGGCGACAAGCTCACGGCGAGCGTTGAGGTTTCCAACACGGGGAGCCGCGAAGGAACGGAGACGGTACAGCTTTACCTTCGGGACGTCGTCGGTTCGATCACGCGGCCCGTCAAGGAACTCAAAGGTTTTCAACGAATCACGCTGAAACCGGGCGAAAAGAAGACCGTTTCGTTCGAAATCAACGAAGAAATGCTGAAATTCTACAACGCCGAGCTCAAATTCGTCGCCGAACCGGGAATTTTCAAGGTGTTCTTCGGCGGCAACAGCCGCGACGTCAAGGAAGCGACGTTCGAATTGACGCCGTAATACTCATGGCAGCCGGAAGCGAAGGGTACCCCCGCAGCGCCCGGTTAATTGGGCTCTTCAGGCGGAAAAACCGGGCTCGCCGGACTACCGGCTTCGCTTCCGGCTGCCATGAGGTGATTGACAATCGCTCGCCGTTTTCTTAGACTGGACGGATCGGCGTTTCACGTTGGAACGCTGTTCACCCCGTTTAAGGAAACCACGATGTCGAAAAATCTCGTTTTATCCGTTCTGCTTCTTTTTGTGCTCGGAACCGCTCTTTCCGCTCACGAACCGCTTCCGAACAAGCCGTTCAGCGGTTGCTGCCTCGCCGGTTGGAAGCTCGTCAACTCCAAAGCCGAAAACTGTTGGAAAGTCGGTAAACTTACGGCAACCGATACAACCATGGAACTCGCCCCGCTCAAAGAGGGTGAAACCGGTTGCATGGTCAACTACATCGAAGGCGATTGGCACAAAGCCAATCCGCGCAAAGGGGTCGACATCTTCACCGCTCAAAAATACGGCGACTGTACCGTGAAGCTCGAATTCCTCATCACAAAGGGCTCCAACAGCGGCGTTTACCTGATGGGCGAATACGAAGTTCAGGTCGCCGACAGTTTCGAGAAACCGGACGACAAGCTCGGCCAAGGAGACATGGGCGCCATCTACAGTGCCGCGAAACCGTCGACCAACGCCTGCAACGCTCCGGGAACCTGGCAGACCTACGAAATCGAATTCGTTGCCCCGAAGTTCGATGCTGCCGGCAACAAGACCGCGAATGCCGTGTTCAAGAAAATCGTCCTTAACGGCAAAGTCGTGCAGGAAAACGTCGAGGTTGAAAAGTCGACCGGCGGCGGTATCACGGGCAAAGAAGCCGCGACCGGTCCGCTGATGCTCCAGGGAAACCACGGTCCCGTCGCCTACCGGAATATCGAAGTCATTCCGGCGAAGTAAAACTTTCGTCAAAGAGCCGGGGACGAAGCGCAGCGTAGTCCCCGGACCGTTCATTGATCCTGCGCTTTGCGGCTCAAACGCAAGCGATCTTTATCCTCTCTCCTAACTCTTTCCTCCATGCCTCGGTTGAACATCGGAATCCTGATCGCCGCTCTTGTTTGCGGGCTTCTCTGTTCGGGAGTCTCGATGCACGATCGTATTCTGATCGAAACGAAGCACAACATCGAGCGGCAGGCGCTGTATCCGTTGCCGACGAAGGAATTCTTCGAAGAGGCGATGCACGGAATGTTCGATCTCCTGTTCGATGAAAAGAATCACGATTTTTCGCAATACATACCCTATGCGGAACAGGCGGATTACGAAGCGGAACTGGAAAACCGTTTCGAGGGGATCGGGATCGTGTTCCGGGAGAATCCGATCACCGAGGCGGTGGAAGTCGTTTATCCGCTGCTCGGCTCCCCGGCATTTCGTGCGGGAATTCACGCCGGAGACGTCATCGTCGCCGTCGGGGAGAAGAAAACGAAAGAGATACCGTTCGACCAGGTTTCGACGTTGATCAAAGGGCCGTTGAACACCGACGTCGTTCTCTCGATTCTTCATCGGGACGCCAGGGAGCCGGTCGATATTGCCGTGAAACGGAGCCCGATCCGCCGGGACAGCGTCGAAGGGATCGGAGTCGACAAGAGCGGCAAGCGAATTTTCACGCTTCCGAACGAACCGGACATCGGATATCTTCGGATCACGTCGTTCAGCGATTTGACGCCGGACGAAGCCGAGGCGGCGCTGCACGCTATGTTGAACAACAAAAGGCTCGGGCCGAAAGGACTGATCCTCGACTTGCGGGGAAACCCGGGCGGGTTCGTCAGTTCATGCGTCGAAATCGCGAATTTTTTCGTCGAACCGAACGGGGAATACGACGTGATCGTGTCGACGAGATATCGAAACGGAAACATCAAAGGGAGGTATAAAGCGTTCAAGGACGTCAAGTTCGTCGACCTGCCGATGGTCGTGCTCATCGATGGGCAGTCGGCCAGCGCGGCGGAAATTCTCGCGGCGTGTCTCCAGGATTACGGCCGGGCAACGCTGGTCGGAACACGTTCGTTCGGTAAAGGGACGGTCCAGGAGATTTTCGACTTGCCGCTCCGTTCCGGAAAATACCAATTGACCGATGCGAGCTATTGGAGGCCGAGCGGCAGGAATATTAATCGTGATAAAAATGCCGGGGAAAGCGACGAATGGGGGGTCTCGCCGGACGACGGTTGCTCGGTCCCGCTTTCCAAAGAACAGCGGTATGCCCAGGAACAGATCCGGGACCGCCGTTCCAACATCGCCGCCGACGACGTGGAAGCGGTGCTCAACGATTTCGTCGGACAGCTCCCGGAAGAAATCGAACGGCAGTTGTCCGAACAAAAAAACGGTTCCGACGATAAAACAAGCGCGGAAAACATGAAAACACCGCCGTCGAAACCGTTCGTCCTCGAAGGAACCTCCCCGTTTTACGATCCGCAACTCGATAAGGCGATTTCCGTCCTGCGGCGGATCATCAAGGATTCGTAACGAATTCTCAGGGCGTCGGAGCGGCAAGCATCAACGTCCCGAGATCGAGCGGCTCATGGGAAACGCCCCCTTCGATTTTCGAAATTGAAAAACGCCGTTCGATCTTTCCAATCCGACCACCGGTTCCGAAACGCTTCGATTCCGGCTTCGGGGCGTCGAGTGTCGCTTCGAGGATCCACTCTCCTTCGAACACGTCGTCGAGCCGGAAGCTGCCGTCCGGTGCAACCAGGCAACCGCGACTTTGTTGCTCGATTTCGCCGTTGCGGAGGGCATGCTCTTCAAAAGCGGCGATTTCCGGATTGTCGTTACGAAAATCCTGCAGCTCCTTGAGAAGGGACTTTCGTTTCTCGCGGTCCTCTTCCCCGGTGAGGATGTGTTGCCGACGTTTCGAGAATTCGGTCCATGCCGACGGCGTTTCGATCTTTTCAACATAAGGCCGGCATTGAACGATTCCGTAACTCCAATCGGCGTTGCCGTCGAATTGCAGTGTTCCAGCGACGGGCCGCCCGGCGCCGCCGAGAATAACT
>JAVBPI010000178.1:0-40895 GCA_031549705.1 Thermoguttaceae bacterium | reverse complement strand
TCGGTCGGGCGTTCGTTCGTGGGCATGGCGAATCCGTTCGTCGTGAAAAAACCATATTCTGCCAGAAATCGAGCTTTCGGACAACATCAATTTCACCCCCTTTTAGAAAACGCTCCCTTGGACCGGCGTGTCGCCGAAATTCTTTCTGTACAGTTCGAGCACCAGACCGGTCGTTTACATTTGGGCGGCGGTCTTGCTCGTTTTGATGCAGCCGATCAAGTTTAAGGTTTGCGCGTAGTTCGCCAATAAAAAGATGTAGGACAGCCGGGCGAAATAGTGAAACCCCGCCGCGATGCCCAGCCCGTCTTTTTGAAAATACCGCGTGCCGAGTTCGCCGAAAACGTGGTCGCCGTACCAATAATTCCATTCGTCCAGCGCGATCGGCACCGGCGGCTTGCGATCCTTGAAACCGGGGAGCGTCTCCCGATATTTTCTGTGCGCATCGGCAATGTTTTTAATCGACTTCGGAATCGCCCGAACATGATCCGCGACGCTTTCCTTCTTTTCGCTACAATAAAAATGTTCGCTGAACAAGTCCATGTGATTCGCGGCGCCGGGGAGGAACGCCTCGTCCCATTTGCCGACATGCCCGACCGCGATACACTTCACCTTCGGATCCGCCTTGCGAAAGGCGTCGACGAACTCGTTGTTCTTTTCGACGTACTTTTCGACCGGCATGTGCCCGATCTGCCAATTTCCGTACATCTCGTTGCCGATCCCCCACCAAATCACGCCGTAAGGTTCCGCATGTCCGTTCGCCTTGCGGAGTTTCCCCATCGGCGTGTCGGCGGTTCCGTTGGCGTATTCGAGTTCCTCAACCGCGCTCTTGACGCCACCGTCGCCGGTGTTCACGGCGATGTACGGCTCCGTGTTCAAAATGTTACAAAATTGCATCAGCTCGTCGAGTCCGAAATCGTTCGGCTCGACTCCTTTCCACGCCGGATTCTTGCGCGGCGGCCGTTTGTCGCGGTCGCCGATTCCGTCCTTCCAATCGTATCCGCTCACGAAGTTGCCCCCCGGCCAGCGGTACACCGGCGAGTTCAATCGTTTCAATAATTCCAACGTGTCGGCTCGCATTCCGTGGACGTTGTCGGCGGGCATCAACGAAACGCAGCCGATGTGAACCGTTCCGGAACCTTTGAGATTAATGTTAAGAGCAAACGATGCGTCCTTTTCGATTTCGTAGAAGTTTTTGGCGTCAAGCGTGAACTCGAATTCGTGCTTGTAATAGTCGCCGACCTTGATCGGAACGGTCTTCGGTGAAGGAGAGAAACTGAAAAACGATCTTGAAACGGATATTCGTGATACTGTCAGGCCAATGTCGGTCGACTCAGGCCCCTCGGAACATTTGAACCAAACGTATCCGACGTATTTCGTGTCCGGCTTGAGTTGCAGTCCCCATTGCGTTAAGGATGCCGGTTCATCCTTTTTGAGCGTAAATTTCGGCGTGTGCTTTCCGACGAAAGGATTTTCCGTGTCCATTTCGAAACTCCCCTTCAGGACGCCGAGCCGCCACGGCGAATCTTTGTCCTCGGGCGCGTAGAAAAACTTGCGGTCTTCGAGCATTTCGGCCCAGATTCCGCCGCCGTTGATGCAGCGGCCCAAATGTTCGATAAACTGTCCGTAAATGTACGGCGACATCGGCGAACCGGTTTGGGCGGCGTCGATCTTGACCGTCGTCTCGGCAACGGCGGCAACCGCGAGGATAAACGTTACTGCAAACGCGAACAATAATCGTTTCATGATGTTTGTTGGGAAGAGGTAGGTAGTCGACCGCCGGGCGACTGCGTGCGGTACTCCGCACTCGAATCAATGGCAGGTCCGGAGTACCGGACGTTGCCGCCCGGCGGTCGGCAACCTACCCGTTTCTTGTAAACCTATTTGTACCGTAACAGTTCGGCGTTGAACAGGTCGTCGAGGCGGCCGTTTTCGAGAAATTTTTCGGCGACGATCGTCGTCAGGAACGCTCCGTGCCGGCGGCAGGCGATGTTGTAATTCTCCTGGTGTCGTGCGAGGTTCTTTTTGTAACGCTCTCTTGCCATGCTGTCGAGGTACAGTTCAAGCCGCTCGCCGGATTCGCAGTCGACGAGCCGCAGGTTTCCCTGTTCCGGCGGTTCGACGTCCGACTCGGCGAGAAGTTGCACGATAATCGTCATGGCGGAATCGCCGCAAACCCGTGCAATCGTCGTTGCCGGGTCCGCGAGGAACAACAAATCGCTCACGAAAATTCGGATCCCCCGTTTGCGCCAGTTCGGCGGATGTTGCGACAGAGCGTCGGCAGGAGTTTCCGTCGACGATAATTCGAACGGATCCCATTCCAGCGGCATGAGATGCGAGCGACCCAGCCGGCGGCAACCGTTATCCGTCACGTAAACGCTGAACGAGAATTTCGACTCCGCCGCCGAGGAGGCGAACAGACCGGCCAAGGCGTAAGCGGCTTCTCCTTTTTTCGTGCCGGAAAGGTCCATCGACCGCGATACGTCGAGCAGCAGATCGACATGCGGATTGACCTCTTCCCGAAACAGTTTCACCGTCAACCGGTCGCTCCGGGCGTAGGCGTTCCAATCGATCCGCCGCAAGTCGTCGCCGGGGAGATACTCGCGGTGCTCCATGAATTCAAGACTGCTCCCGACGCTGCGGCTGAGCATGTTCCCCATCGTGCCGAGCGGCGTTTGCGGCGGCTCCGCGAACAGGGAACGGCTTCCCCATTGGTATCCGGTCATCAAACTGGCGTGGTTCATGGGTTTTAGCCGCATCCGCCTGCGGTGCGCTGAATGAAATTTTGTTTAGTCGTGGAGACGCGGAGTACCGGCTAAATGGGGATCAATCGAGGAAGTTGCCCTCCGCCAAGCGTTGGGGGACGTACTGCTCCGTGACATAACTGATATCGCGGTTCGTCAATGATTCGACTTCGAGTTTGAATCCGTTGTCGAGCATCGTCGTGATTTCCTTCTGCCACGCTTTTTTGTTGACGAACCACGGATACTCCGCGATTTGCTTGGCCCGTTTTTTGTCCTGATCGTTCAGGTTGATTTTGACGCTGTTGGAGAGCTTGCATCGTTCGAAGTCGATGCTTCGCAAGCCGAGAAATCGCGCCCCGGGAATCGCCATGCGCTGCGACTCGAACGCCAAATTGATCGAGCCCTGCTTCAGCACACTGTAAATGTAATATCCCCAGGGATCGTTATCAAGCAGGCAGTAAACCGGGAGTTTCAGTTCGTGATGCAATCGGTAAAGCAGCCTCCGGACTCCACGCGGCGGTTGACCGGCTCCATGCGTCAGAATGCAGTTGTGCTTCAACCAGAATTTGTCCTCATTGAATCGCTGCCAAACGGTTCCCTTTTCGACATGGAGGATGAACTTCGCGGGAACTTTCTTGAATTGGATGATATCCGGTTCGACGATCGACGGAATTCCGTATCCACCGGAGCCCATTCGGGAGCAATCGATTTCGTCCCCCTTATCGACGATCGTGATGTTGCCGACCATGCTTCCCCGGTTTTCAGCCGCCAAATGGAGCTCTTCACGGAGGGAATTGAGCAGCACTTCGATGTCTTCGATGACCGAATCGCATTCCCCCTGCTCGTCGAACGTTTCCTCTTTGTATCCTTCGATCGTGTGTTTGAGCAGATAGTACAAACCTCGGATGCTCGTCGATTTTCCCTGTTCGATGAGCTGTTTGGTTCCGCTGGCAACGAGCATCGTTTGCATGAAGCTCCTTGCCTGCGACAGGTTGAAAAGCTGCCGCTGCGACGTTCGTTTTCCCATCTCGATGATCTTTTTTCGTTCGTTAAAATTAACGTTCGACAAAGCCCGCACCGGAATGTCGACGGCCGGATCCTTTTTCCGCGTCGCCTGTTGGAGAATGTCGTCGGCCATCCCGGCGAGGTTGCCGAGCGTTTGGATGTCCCGGTCGCTGAGTTTGACGGGGTCGGAGGTCGATTTTTTGGGCATGGTTGATGAATATAAGGTAGGCAACCGACCGCCGGGCGGTTGCGTGCCGTACTCGGCACTTTACATCGGTGAACGGGTCGAGTCCGGGGTACCGGACGTTGCCGCCCGGCGGTCGGCAACCTACCTTTCGGTCGCCTATCTTTCACCCAATCGTTCCTGCAACTCGTCGACGAGTTTTCGTAACGCCTTGACTTCTTTCTGGAGTTCCGGGAGTTTGGTAAACGCGACCTGGAGCCGCATGAATTCCTTGATCGGTCGCGCCGGGGAGCCGACGACTTTCGCGTCGTCTTCGATGTCGGTCATGATTCCCGCCTTGGCGCCGAGCATCACGCGGTGTCCGATGTTGACGTGATCTCGAATGCCGACGTTTCCGGCCATCACGACGTAATCGCCGGTCGTCGTGCTTCCGGCGACTCCCGTATGGGCGCAAATCAAATTATGTTTGCCGAACTTGCAGTTGTGCCCGATCATCACGAGGTTGTCGATCTTCGTGCCGTCGCCGATGATCGTCGAACCGTAAGTCGCGCGGTCGATCGTGCTGCACGAACCAAGTTCGACATCGTCGCCGAGCACGACGTTGCCGAGTTGCGGGGACAATTGATGAAATCCCTTCGAAGAATCGTATCCGAAGCCGTAAGCGCCGATCACCGCCCCGGAATGGACGATACAGCGTTTGCCGACAATCGTGTTACGATAAAGAACGGCGTTCGGAAACAGGATCGAATCTTCGCCGATCCGGCAACCGGCACGAATCTGGGCGCCGGCGTGAACCATGACACGGTCGCCGAGTTCGACGTCATCTTCGATCACGGCACAGGGACCGACCGCAACGTCCTTGCCGAGCTTTGCCGTCGGACTGATGAACGCCCGATCACTGATTCCGCGAATCGACTCATCGCGCGGCGGCGAAAAATAATTGACGATTTTCTGGAACGCTTCGAGCACGTTCGGAACCTGGACGATCGAAAACCCGTCCGGCGCAAGACCGGGAGGGACGAGAATTCCACCGGCGCGACATTTTTTGAGCAATTGAATGCGGTCCGCTCGTTCGAGAAACGAGATTTCCGACGGTTCCGCATTTTGCAGCGGCGCAACGCCGTTGATGAGTGTGTCACCGTTTCCGAGCAGGGTTCCGCCGACCATGGCGGCAAGTTCCGTGAGCGTCAAACTTTTCATGGCGTCCTATTCAAAGGGGGAAATCAAAAGAGTAATCAGTATAACCGTCAAGGTCGCTTCTGAAAAGGTAGGTTGCCGACCGCCGGGCGGCAACGTCCGGTACTCCGGACCTGTCCTTGGTTCGAGTGTGGAGTACCACACGCAGCCGCCCGGCGGTCGGCTGCCTACCTTGACTTCAGATAAATCAACGCCGCACATCTGGAAATCGATTTCGACATATGATAAACTTGAAGAGTCGAATTCCAACTCCCCCATTTGCCAGCCAACCGAGAGAATCATCATGAATTTCGTATTATTTGCCGAAGCGACTTGGCAGCAAATCGTTGTTGCCGTTGCGGGTTTGGGAGCAATCGCCATTCTGTTTTTTCTGGCGATTGCCTTCTTTTTCTACGGGTCGCTTTGGTTTCAGGCGTTCATGTCCCGGGCGCAGGTCAGCATGATCAGTTTGATCAGCATGAGCCTGATGAAAATCAAGTCACGGGTGATCGTTCAAGCGAAAATCATGGCGAAGCAGTCCGGACTCCCGATTACCGGGCCGATGGGGATCACGACACGGCGGCTCGTCGCCCATTATTTGGCCGGCGGCAACGTTCCGAACGTGATTCGGGCGCTGATCGCCGCGCACCGGGCGTCGCTGGACTTGAATTTCGACCAAGCCGCCGCGATCGACCTTGCCGGCCGTGATGTTTTGGACGCCGTGCGAACCTGTGTGAACCCGAAAGTGATCGTTTGTCCCGATCCCCGAAAGTCCGGTCGACCGACGCTCAGCGCCATCGCCAAAAACGGCGTCGAACTTTGTGTTCGTGCCCAAGTTACCGTCCGTACTAATCTTGCCCAGCTTATCGGCGGAGCGACCGAGGAGACGATCATTGCCCGTATCGGTGAGGGGATCATCACGGCGATCGGTTCCGCGAACAACCATTTCGAAGTGATGGAGAACCCCGACAGCATTTCCCGAGCCGTGGTTGCCCGTGGTCTCGACTCGCAGACGGCGTTCCGAATCGTTTCCATCGACATCGCGGACATCGACGTCGGCCAAAATATCGGCGCCCGACTCCAAGCGGACCAAGCGGAAGCGGATACCCGAGTTGCCCGCGCCAAAGCGGAAGAACGCCGCGCCCAAGCGCTCGCCAAGGAGCAGGAAATGAAAGCGAAAGTCGCCGAAAATCGCGCCCACGTCGTCGAAGCGGAAGCGAAAGTCCCCAAATCGATCGCCGAAGCGTTCCGACGCGGCGGAATCGCGTGATCCTCCGTGTCTTCGTCATTCCCGCGCAGGCGAGGGCCCAGACGAAATATGCCATTGTTCGTTTGCATCCGTCATTGACGGAATTTTGTTGCGTGAATCACATGTGCAAAAACACATTAATATCGACACTCTAGGTCCCCGCCTGCGCGGGGATGACGGAAGATTAATTTACCATGTCTCGAATCATCACGATTTTTCTCGTTTTATTCTCGTTGCCGACGTTGCTCTTCGCCCAAGGCAACGGCAAAATTCAAATCGAAACAATCGCCGACGCGACGATCGTCTCCAACGGGCAGATCCGACTCGTTTGGGGGGGCGAGCAGCGGGTTCTCGGCGTTGAGCAGGGAGCCGGTCTTTACGCTAAAATGGAGTTTCCGCTGGCGTCCTCGGCGACGATCGCCAAGCATCCGATGATGGGACGCGACGGCAAGGAAATCGAAGGGGTTTCGCTGGTGCTCCATCGGGGAGAGGAGGCGATTGCGGCCGTGCTCACGCTCTCCGAAGATTCCCCGTTCGTGCTGATTTCGACGATCTTCTCAAAGGATTCCTTCAAGGACGGCGAACTCAAGTCGGTCGATTTTCCGAAAATCGAACTGCTCCTCCCGGAAAAAGCGGACAAGCTGAAAGCGTTCGGAACCGGCGGACTGAAAGCGGTCGACGGACACAAGGGCTCGTACATGTTCCTCGCCGTCGCCTCACCGGAAACCCGGGCGGGAGCCGTCGCCGCTTGGATCACAAGCAAACGGGGCTCTGGAATCGTCTTTTCCGAAAAGAACGCCAACGGAAACGCCGTCCTGACGCCGCGACTTGAATACGGCAAACTTCTCCCGAACGCCGATCCGAACAATCCGTTGGGAAACATCTCCGAAATCTTCGCGCTGGGCCGCTTCGACGATTGCCGTAACGGACTCGAACGGTACGCTTGGCAAGTCTCCCGCGCCCACCAAATCAAGCTGAAGAAGCCGATCTCCGGATATTGTACGTGGTACGCCGACAAATTCGGCGGCGCGTGCAACGAAAAGGAACTCGTCAATTTGGCGAACGCCGCCAAGGAAAAGCTCGCTCCGTACGGTTTCTCGTTCGTGCAGATCGACGACGGTTGGCAGGATGGCGTTTCGAAAAACGGTCCGCGCAAGAACTTCACGCAAATCAAGGCGGGGGGCGCTTACGCTTCCGGGATGAAGAAGACCGCCGACATGCTCAAGGAGCACGGTTTTTCGTCCGGAATTTGGTTCATGCCGTTTTCCGGTTCCAGCGAAGATCCGTATTGGAACAAGGATTGGTTCGTCAAGAGCGGCGTCACCGACGAACTGAACGCCGAAGGAAAATCGAAGCGGCGGTACAGTCAAACGGTCAACAAGAAAGGAGAGCCGTACGAATCGTTCTGGGGAGGAACCTCGCTCGACTTGACGAATTACGACGTCCAGAATTATCTGCACGCCGAAGTCGAACGGATTGCCAAGGAATGGAGTTACAATTATTTCAAACTCGACGGTCTCTGGACGGGAACCGCGACGGATCAGCTTTACGTCAACGACGAATACCGGTCGGACGATCTCGGCGAAGCGGTCTTCGCGAATCCGCAGTTGACGCCGATCGAAGCGTACAGAAAAGGGCTCGAAATCATTCGGATCGCCGCCGGGCCGGACACGTTCATTCTCGGCTGCAACATTTCGCAGAACATGCGAACGATGGGCGCGTCGTACGGCAGCGTCGATGCGATGCGGATCGGTCCCGACAACGGAGCGAAATGGGACAGCCTCAAAGCGGGGCCTTGGCACGGAAGCAACCGATATTTTTTGAACGGCCGTGTTTGGTGGAACGATCCGGACCCGGTTTACGTGCGCGATTCGATGCCGATCGAACACGCCCGGTTGATCGCCTCGTGGGTCGCCGTGAGCGGACAGCTCTATGCGTTCAGCGATTGGTTGCCGACGCTTTCCGACGAACGGGTCGAGATTTTGAAACGGACGATCAAGCCGCACGGTTTTCGTAACGTCCGCCCCGTCGATCTTTTCACCGAAGACATGCCGAAAATCTGGCTGCTGACGAACCAGCGCAACCGTCCGAATCCGACCGATGCTCCGACCACGGCCCGGTACGTCGTCGCCCTGTATAATTGGGACGAAAAGAATCCGACGACGATCGAAGCGTCGCCGCAGTGGCTCGGTCTGCCGAAAACGGAAAAATACGTTGCGTTCGATTTCTGGGGGAACAAGATGCTCCCGCTCTTTTCGGACAAATTGAAAGTCGAACTCCCGCCGGCGTCCTGCTTGATCCTCGCGGTCCGTCCGGTGGAAGATCATCCGATGGTACTCAGCTCGTCGCAACACGTCACGCAGGGGATGATTGAGATCGACGAGGAAACGTGGGACGCCGCTTCGAAGACGCTTTCCGGCGTGAGCAACGCGGTTCCGAACGAGCCGTATGAGTTACGAATTTACGATCCCGGCAAGAACGAACTGCGTCGTGCCCCGTTCGCCCCGACCAAGGAAACCGACCCGCTCCGCTGGAAGGTGTCGTTTTGATCCCCGTTTAGCCGGATGTCGCAGACACCGGTGAACCTGCCATGGATTCAACAAATAGATTATCGCCAAGAACGATCGCCGTATTGGCGTTTAGTTCATTGTCATTTTTCTTTTTGCTCTGTGCATTTCTTCCGTTTTTAGTACCGTATAAAATCACGGCATGCGTCATCGATTTCATCTGGGGGGCAGGAACGGCGCGCGATGCACAGGGAGGAGCTTTTGGAACTCTCTACCTGATTGGCGGCTCCCAAATCGCGGCTTGGATTTGCTATTGGTGTGGTATGGGATTCGTCGACGACATACCAAACGATCTTGTGAAGAAAACGCGTTACAACAACTTAGTCGCGATACTCGCAACTTTTGTTTTTATCCTGTTGCTCCTCATGGTCCTTGCCGCAATCAATGGATGATATTCTCACACGGAGGCACGGAGAGGAGAGTACTCCGAAAAACTTCCTCCGTGCCCCCGTGCCTCCGTGTGAAACAACATTTCGACCGGCGATAACCGTCATTACGGCGAGTACGCCTCCATTCCGGCTTTTGTTTGTTACGATAATATACAATGTCCGACCGATCTTCGTCCCAACCGGTTTTCGTGATTCTCGGCGGTCCGAACGGGGCGGGGAAGACCAAGCACTCAAGGAACACGCCCGACATGTCCAATAATGCACTACAAATCACGTCCGGTCCATTGGAATTGCGATTGGACGAATTCGACAAAAAAATTCTCCGTGGTGGTCAGGCGGCGATCAAGGCCGAGGTCGCCGAACTGCGACGGTTGAAGTTGCCGATCATCCGTTCGAAGGACGGCAAACCGTACGATTTCAACCCGGACACGAACCCCGACGCGCCGCCGTGGGTCGAACCGAAATAAACCTCCATGGGAAGCAAAGGCACCGGAGAATACACCATGTTCCGATTGTTTTTCTTTTCCTATCCGATTTACTTTCCCCTCCTCGTAATATTGGCCATTTTGTCATTTCGTTGCATTCGTCAGAACGATGAAAACCCGTCGTTTTTCTTCGTTCTGGCGTTGAACGTTTTCGCCGTGCTTTCAACCGCCAGTACGTTTGCGATGATGTTTTCCGGCGGGCATCCCGTCAAGCAGATGTCGCAAGGAAACTGGCAGGCTTGGAGTGCTTGGTTAAACTTTTATCCGATTCCCTTTCTTGGATTGATGGTTTGCGTTTTCATCGCATTTGTTTTCGTGTTCATCTATTTGGTACGATTATGTCGTGATAAGACGACAAACAAAACACTGGCCGTGAACCTGTTTGTGTATGCCGTTTTCACGCTGATTCACTGTTGCGTCGCCTTCAATTGGCTCTTGATGTTCATGCCGGATGCTTGACGATACGATACAATTCCATTTTCTCTTACAAAGGCACAAAGTTCACAAAGGAGTCAATATCCGAATCTTCCCCTTTGTGTCCTTCGTGCCTCCGTGTGAAACAAAACAATTCAACCGGCAAAGACCGTCATTACGGCGAGTACGCCTCCATTCCGGCTTTTATTTGTTGCGATAAACCATGCCCGCGATTTCTTTTGATTCTGTAACGTTTTCCTACGGTGGGCCGAACGTGCTCGAAGACGCGACGTTTTCCGTTGCGCAAGGGGACTTCGTGTCGATCGTCGGTCCGAACGGCGGCGGCAAGACGACGATGCTCAAACTGATGCTCGGACTCCTCACGCCGCAACAGGGAACGATCCGACTCCTGGACGGACCTCCGAAATACGCCCGGCGACAAGTCGGTTATACGCCCCAGTTTATGACAGTCGATTTCGCGTTTCCGCTGACGGTGCTCGACGTCGTTCTGATGGGCCGCCTCCGGGCCGGTTGGAATCCGTCGTTCCTGTGGTACAACCGGGAAGACCGAATCGCCGCCGAGGAATCGCTCCGAATCCTGAAACTCGACGGTTTTCGTAACGCTCCTTTTCGAACGCTTTCCGGCGGGCAGCGGCAACGGGTGTTGATCGCCCGCGCCCTTTGCGGGCAGCCGAAGATTCTCTTGCTCGACGAACCGACGAACAACATCGACGCCGACTCGGAAGAGATTCTTTTCGAAACGCTCAAGGAACTCAACAAGACGCTTTCGATCGTGCTTGTTTCGCACGATATCGGTTTCGTTTCGCAATGCGTAAAAAGCGTGATCTGCGTGAATCGAACCGTCGCGGTGCATCCGACGTCGGCTCTGAACGGCGGCACGATCCGCGAACTCTACGGCCAGCACGGCCTCCAAATGGTCCGGCATGATCACAACTGCCAGTGTTCGCACGAAAAATAAATCCCCATTGAGCCGGTACTCCGTTTCTTTCGGAAAACATCTCTTGACTCGCCGCCGGAAATTTCGTATTTACGGGGGTCTCTCCGTCGATTTTCCTTTTTGAGTGCCCCGATCATGCGAGTAATACTAAGTTTCGTTCTTCTCGTGGGAGTTTGCACGTTTACCGTTGCCGGTGAGCGGTTTCCCTATATTGCGTCGATTACCGACTCCGAAACTGCCGCGCGGAGCGGGCCGGGTACAGAGTTTTACACAACATCGGTGCTTCGGTTCGGCGACAAAGTCGAAGTTTACGCTAACGACGAAACGGGAACGTGGCTCGCCGTTCGACCGCCGCTGGGAAGTTTTTCGTTGGTGAGCGGAAAATACGTCGACGTGAACGTCGGCAACGTCGGAACCGTGCTCGCCGACGGCCTCGCCGCCCGGATCGGCAGCGATAGAACCGACCTCTGCGAAACCGTCCAAGTCAAGCTGAAAAAAGGAGAGAAGGTTCTCGTTCTCGGCCGAATCGAGACGCCGGACAACGAAGCGAGCCCGGTTTGGCTCAAGATCGCGTCGCCGAGCGGTGAATACCGTTGGATTCCGCGAACCGCCGTGCTTCCGCCATCCACCAGGCGAGCCGCTGCGCAACAGATCGTTCAAGCATCCCATCGTGAGGAAAATAAGGAAGCGTCCCCCCCGAAAATCGCCGCGACCGTTCCGCAGCCGCCTCCGATCACAATTTCGCACAAAAACTCAACCGAATCGAACAGCGTCAAACGAACGCCGCAGATCGATCATTCGGAAACCCCGGCGGAGATCCTGCCGTTGGCGAAACTTCTCGCCGCCAGCGATCCGACGCAAAACCGAAACGGAAATTCCGACGCGGAAATCGTTTTGAGCGACGAAAACCAGGCGTTCAACCAGGCGTTCGAGGAATTGAAGCAGGAAGCGCGGATTGCGTTGACCCGACCGACCGACGACTGGGTTTTTGAAACGCTTTTGAAGCGGGGAAACGAACTGTACGAAATCGCACCGACCGACAACGATCTCGAAAAAGTTTACCATCTCGTCGAGACGCTCCAACGGACCCGCGCCGTTCGGCAAGAGATTGCGATGAAACGACAATTCAAAACCGGCGGACTTCTCCCCCCGGCCGCTCAAGCCGTCGGAAGTTTGCCGCGGTACTCGATGAACAACGGCGCTCCGGCGCCGGTCCCGTCTCAACCGGCTCCGGCGTTGATTACGACCGCTTCGCACCAGACCGTCCAACCGCAGTACGACGTCGTCGGCAAGCTCGGTGAATTCAAGCCGCTCCCGATCGGACATCCGCCGTACGCGGTCGTCAACGAGAAAGAGGAAATCATCTGTTTGGTGACCCCGGCGCCGGGGCTCGATTTGCGCACGCATATCGGTCGAACCATCGGAATCAACGGAATGCTCGGTGTTTACCAAAAACGTAACGAACCGGACAAGCGGCACATCATGGCCCAGGAAGCGTTCGAAGTCCCCACGAAATAGGCCCCCGTTTAGCCCGCGAACCACACGCAATGCGCCATGCAACTCGCCGAAATCGTATCGTATCTCGACGATCAATATCCCGCTTCGACGGCGGAAGAATGGGACAACGTCGGCCTGCTCGTCGGCGACACGAATGAATCCGTTGCGAAAATAATGACATGCCTGACGATTACCCCGAATGTCTGCCGGGAAGCGGTCGACGAAAAGGCCCGGCTGATCATCGCTCATCATCCGTTTCCCTTCCGGTCCCTCAGGCGGATCACGTCGCACACGGTCGAAGGACGGATATTGCTCGAGCTTATTCGTAACGACATTGCTGTGTACAGCCCGCATACGGCTCATGATTCCGCGACGGATGGCGTCAATCGACAGCTTGCGGACATGCTCGGACTCGTGGACGTCGAACCGCTCAACCCGAACGGTTCCGGTCGAATAGGCAATCTCTCGAAAGCGACACCGCTTTCCATTCTTGTTTCAACATTGTCCGGACGGCTCGGACGGAGTTCGTTCGTCGGCGATCCGAATCGTTCCATCCGTCGTGTCGCAATCGGTTGTGGCGCCGCGGATGAATTCGTCGGTGCTGCGGCGACATCCGGTGCCGACATGTTGCTCCTCGGTGAAGCCCGATTTCACACTTGCCTGCAGGCGGAATCGTTGGGATTGGCGTTGATACTGCCGGGACATTACGGCAGCGAACGATTCGCCGTGGAGTCGCTTGCCGATAAAATTTCCGCGAGGTTTCCGGAGATTTCCTGCTTTGCGAGTCGGACGGAACAGGACGTCATTCGATTCGACGACAATACTGCACGGAAATGATCGAAACGATCCACCGATATTTGGACGTTTACCCGGTCGACCCGAAAAGTGAACGTGTGATCGTTGGAACGATCCACCCACACGACACGGCGAGTTTCAAGATTCCGTTTTTCTACGGAAGCAAAGCGAGCCTGTGGGAAATACTCGACGAAGCAAGCGACGGTGAAATCGGAAAACCGATCACCTTGAACGGCGTGTTACGTTTTCTCAAAAAACACCGGATTGCCATCAGCGATACCGTTCGGGAATGCCGCCGCAAATCCACCGAGTGGGCGGATAGCGACCTGATCCCGACCCGGTTGAACGTCGAATTACTTGAACAGATCCGGAATTCGAAGATACGGGAAGTCCTGTTCATGAGCGGATTCGGAAAAACGAACGCGTTCAAGCTTTTTTACGTCGACATGCTGAAACGAAAAATCACCCCGGAAATCCGCATGGAACGGGAAGTCGTCCTCGAACCGGCCGTATTCGGCAGACCGGTGAAGCTGTCGATTCTCTATTCGCCGTCCGGCGCGGCGAGCATCGCGATCGCCCAATCGGAGATTTATCGAAACAACAAAGAAAAATACGCCGGTTCACGGACGCCGGTTCATGATTTCAAGGTCGAGTATTATCGGGAGAAATTTCATCTCGAAGGCGGCGAACGATAATGCTTCCAAGTCGCACCGTTTCGGTCGACGGACAATTCGACGGCCCCGTCGTCGAACGTGTTGTGCAACGAAAAACCGCGACGTCGCAAATCATCGAGCAGGGCGTCGTTGCGGGAAAATTGCCCTCCGCTGACAACCAGGTCTTTCGGCGTCGTCCATTGGAGCAATGGTTCCGTGAGCCGGGACTTGCCTCCATGGTGAGGGATCATCACGACGTCGCAATGCATCGGCGAACGCTCCAGGAACGGCGCGGTCGTTTTGCCGTCGAGATCCCCCGGAAAAAGCACTCGGATTTTTTCGTGCCGAAAAGTCAGCACGACGCTGCAAGCGTTGCTCACGGCACGTTCGTCGAAACCTTCTTTCGGCGGATGCAGGATTTTCGAATCGAATAATCCGAATGCCGACAAATCGTCGCCGTCGCCGATTTCCTTGAGAGGAATGTTCTTTTCGGAGAGTTTTTGTCGTAATAAGTCGAGCCCGCCATCTTCTTTTTCGAACATGTACGGCGACACGAGAACCGCGTCGATTCGGAATCGCTCCGCAAGAATCAGCACGCCGTTGTAATGATCGGAGTCGGCGTGGGAAAGGACGATTGCGTCGATCGACGTCTTGCCCGCTCTCCACAAAGAGCGGCTGAGAATGTCGCCGCACCGTTTCGGCGAGGAAAAGCATCCGGCGTCGAAAACCACGGCACGGTTTTCCGGCGTCACGATCAAGATGCCGCTGCCGTGGCCGACGGATGATATCGAAACGGTTAAACGGTCGTTCCATTGTCGTTCCAGAATTCCGCCGTAAACGGCGACAACGCCGACGATCAACCATGACGCAAGCAGCCCGGCCAGTAATCGCGGTTTCTGTTTCGAAAAAGGAAAGAAGGTCCACAGGACGAAAAAGCCGTAAAACACGACGTTCCACCAAATCGGCGGACCGGGCAACCAATAATGTCCGCCGAGTTCGTGAAAGTACCCGATCATGTTGAAAAGAATGTCGAACGATTGATCGGCAAACCATCCGAGCACGCTCCCGATGAACGGTACCGCTCCGAAAACCATCACGGCGAAACCGAACGAAAGCGCCGCCGCAAGCGGAAACCAGAGGAGTGGATTGACGAGAATCGCGATCGGCGTGAAGAGATGAATTCGTTCCAAAATCAACGGCATCGACACGAACCAAATGATCGTACTGACAAGGAGCAGTGCCGTGATTCCGAGCACCGTTTTCTCGACAAGGCGGACGCAACGTCCGGCGAACGATCCCGTCGATACGTCTTCGTTTTGCTCCCGGCCGTCGGGGGTGACGAATATTCGTGTCGGTAATCGCGGGATCCAAAGAAATGCGCCGGTTGCAATGAACGAGAGTTGTGCGCCGAACTGAAAAAGCTCCGACGGATTCAGCAGGAGAACGATCAACGCCGTTGCGCAAAGCGTGTTGACCGCGAACGTCGAACGGAATGAAAGCATCGAAGCGGCGACGACGCAAACGAGTACCGTTGCGCGAATTGCCGGAGGTTGTACGTCCGTCAGGAAAAGATAACCGATCACGGTACCGACGAGAATGACGGCGGAACGACGCCGGGAAGTTCCGAATAAACGCAACAAGAACAGAGCGGCCGCCGCGACAAGGCCGATGTGAAGCCCGGAAATCGCAAGGATATGCAGCGTTCCCGTTTCCTGGAGCGTTTGCGTCGTTTCCTCGTCGATCCCCTCACGCAATCCGAGAATCATCGCCGTTGCGACGGCGGCGTTCGAGGGGGTCATGCAACGCTCGATGTTCGCATGTCCCGCCCGCCGCACCGTTTCAAGAATTCGGCCTGCCGACGGCTTCCCCGGAACGAGCCGTCGAACGGAGCCCGGGGACGGAACTCGTAAAATCGCAAGAATGCGCCGGTTGCGCAGCGATGTCGCGTAATCGGGGTCGCCGGGGTTTTGCGGCGGATTCGGTTTTGAAAGACCGCCGAAAAGTTCCACGCGGTCACCGTAACGTAAATCGTCCCGATTCCCCTCGACACTGACGGACAGCTTGCCCGTTACGGAAATAAAACGGTCGCCGTCGCGCAGGGAATCGGTATGCAAGGTGAAAAGAGTTCGTTCCCGTTGCGCAATCGGCCGCGTCGGATCTTCCGGCGGGGCGGGGAGGAGTCGCGGCATTTCGATCACCGTTCCACGAACGCAAACGGGACCGGCCTTTTCTTGTGCGTAAAATCCGATGTCGTTCGACGGAAACAGATTCCAACGGAGATGATGTCGACAACCGAACCCCGCCGCGATCGCCAGGAGAAGGAAAACGGTCGAACGAAACGGAAATCGTTTCAGAAAACAGATTCCCCATCCGATGATTGCAACGACGGCGATCGCTTTCCAAACGAAAAACGGAACGCCGCCGAAACGGGCGGCGACGATCCCGAAAATCGCCGCTCCGAACACGAACGGCAACGGTTGATAAGGAACCGGTTTCGGTTCTTCAAGCGGATTGGCGATGATGATACTGGCTGATGAGATCGCAAATTTTTTCTAAATCGGCGTCAGCAGGATCGGGATCGCAGCAACCATCCCGCGAGTTGATGCGACGAGCGAAAGCTCGATACCCCCGTCCGCGACGGGTTACATATTACCGATGAATTCCAGTTGCGCCAATTTCGCGAACGCCTTGACCCGTTTCGCCTCCATGGCGGTTCCACAATACATGATCGGATGCGGGCCGTGATAAATCGAACAGATATCGTCGATTTTGTCGACGTCCATCACGAATCTCGTGGCGCAGCCGCCGGCGGTGTTGATTTCCGGGGAGCCGACCATCGTCCCGCTGTAGGCGAAAATCCGGTTCTTCGGCGGGATGTATTTCATGAGGAAGACTTTTTCGCCCGGCTTCATTTGGACGTCGAGAGCCGCCGTTTTCGGGAGCTGGTGCGTGAACGGGCGAATTCGGAACGGTAATTCCCCTTTGCCGGGGCCGTGCAGTTCGAGAGCACACGTGCAATGGGAACCGTAGTACTGGTTACGGTCGATGTCGAATTCCGGGTTGTGCATGAAGCCGCCCCGTTTGAAAAGATGCGAACCGATCATCAACGACATCGCGCTGTCCGGGAAATCTTCGCAAGCACACGGAACCAAGACGCTGTTGTTGAGCGAAAACGCAATGCACGGCTTGCGTTCCTTGAGCATCAGGCATCGGATCGTGATCGCGTCGGCTCCGAACCGCCTCATGATTTCGTCGACCGCCTTTTTGGAACGGAAACCCTCGACGAAATACTTGTCCTCGACATCGATCACTTTGGTCGCCTTGGCTTTGAACGCCATGGCGGCGCGGACCATCTCGTCGTCCGGCTTGATCGAATCGAACAGGGCGATGTATTCCTCCGCCGGAATCACGACGATGTCGACACCGAGATTCTTGTCGGTCGCGTTTTTTCGCTCGGAAACTTCGCTCACCCGCAACAATCGGCTTTGCGCCACCATTTTTTTGGCGTTGGCGGCGGCAATCGCGTTTTCAAGGGCTTCCCAGTTTTCGAGCGAATGGATGTAAACCATCCGCGGGGCGGTCATCAATTCTTTCGGCGGGTGCTGGTGATTGCTCCCGACCGGATGGTACACGATCATGGGAACCGCCGTTCTCTGCGACATGTCGAGCACCCACGGCGAAAACGTGTTCCAAAAATTCACGACCAGCAGCGCATCCGGCGGCGCGGCTTTCGCCTTGTCCATGAACTCGTTCATCTGCGCTTTCGTGTAGATGACGCCGGGGAACTCGAAATCGACATCGTTATTCTTGCCGATTTCGACGATTTTCGTTTTGTACTTTTCGTGATTCATCTCCGGCTCGAACTGGTTGCCGGGATAGGTGAACCAATTGTTGACGGCCCAAGAGTCCTCCATGCGGCCTTCGTTGACGACGTCGGCAGGTGGATACATGAAGACGACGGTGATTTTCGTCCGATTTTTCTCGCGGAAGGGAATCTCGACGCCCCCCTCCGGCGAAGTCGCCGTTTGTGCGAGGGCGGTCGTCGCCCAGAGTCCGCCGAGCGTTGCCGCGGTGCCGCCGATCTTCAAGAAATCACGCCGGTCGAAACCGTTTCCGTTGCAAGATTCGCACATGGATTTGCTCCTTGGAAGCGTTGGATCATCCGGGGATTGCGTCGGGGTACCGACTCCATCCCCGGCTCTTTAAGGGATTATTCGTGAACTTTATTTCGCGGCGACCGACTTGAACTCTTCCGGGACATAGAGTTCCGGGAACGGATCAAGCGACCAACCGGCGTTTTTGACTTGTTTCGCCGGATATTGGCGGACGCCGGTCATCTTCACGAAGAAGGTCTCCGGTTTCCCTTCGTCGTTCGGATAGGTCACGGCGTAGACCGAAACGACGGTGTCCTTGCCGTCGCCGAAAACGGTGCCGAGCGTTTTGTAGTACGAAATATTCGCTTTCATGCCGAGCGCAAGGAGAGTTCGAACCAACTTGTTGTCGGCGTATCCGTGGATGCTCCGGTGTTTCCATTTGTCGGTGTACTGTGCTTTCCACCACGCTTCCTCGTTGTCGATGCTCTGCCGTTCCCAATACGGTGAGGTCATCCCCTTCGCCAACGGGATGTTTTGCGTCTGCAGCGCTTGGAACCAAATGCGAAAAAAGCGGTTCCCCTCCTGTTTGACTTCGTAGGAGTAATACGGCCAAAGGACGGCGACAGAAACCAGCGCAACAAGCGACAACGCCAATCCGGCGTGCGCCAATCCGATGCCGAAGAGAAGTCCCTCCGAGCGATTGATCGAGCCGACGGCGATCAGCGCAACGGCAATGCCGATCATGGCGATGAACGCAAACCAGATGCTGAAGTACACCGCGAAAGACAACAAACCTAAAAGAAACGCGACGACCGCAAGAACACTGGTCCGGCGATACGATTCGACTTCGTTTTCGGAGCCGTCGTTCCAAGTCGTGTTGAAAAGCGAATTCGTGGACATGGTGGAGCAGGCTGGAGGCTGGAAATACGAGGAAAAACCAATACCCGCTTAGTCTTTCTTTCGAGGGGGAATGGAACCTTCGTAGAAGAGGGAATTTTCGTGCGATTCGCAATGCTTCATCAAGGCTTTGCGACGCAGGAGATGATCCGTTCGAAACTCGCCGTTGCCGCCGCTGCCGTGTCCGTCAAACGTGTGGGGATCGACGAACGCCTGGAGGGTTCCCCGCGACAAGATCCGAAACGCCTTGACGGCGACGGAGTCCTCCGGAGCCTGCGCATCGTCCTTCTCGCCGATCGGCGCGAGATCGACCGTGAAAAGGAAAAAACCGTACAGCAACAGGAAGAGCATGCAGACGGCAATGGCGTTTCCCGCCGCTTCAATGGGTGGGGCAAATGCGACCTTGACCCGTGACAACCCGCGCGTCGTTTCGCAGAGAATCACCAAGCTGAGGAGGAAGACGACCCAAATCGCAATCAGGTCCGACAGGAACAGGATCGCCGGCAACGCTTTCGACAGCATGTCGGCAAACGTTTCCCACCAGGCGACGGCGAAGAAGACCGAAAAAAGGACGCAAAAACACGCAATGGAGTTTCCCCAAAAGCCTTCGCGCCAACGAAAGCCGGAGAACGACGCAAGAATGGCAAGCGGGACGCCGAAGTTAAACAGCGTCACCATGACGGATTCGACAGACATAAACTCAGTGGAGAGTTAATAGTGGACAGCGGATAGTGAAGAACCGATGGAAAACGATCGCGGATGGGGAATTCGAACATTGCATAACGCTTGTGTCTTCACTCTCCACGATCGACTCTCCACGATCAACTATTTTGTTACATTTTCATTACACGGGACAGTTCTTCGACGGTGGTTGCGCCTTTCATCAGGAGGAGGACTCCTTCGTAGAAGAAACCGGTTTGGCCGCTTTTGGCGATCGCTTGCCGAATCGCGGCGGGGTTCGGATGCCCGAGGATGAACGCGCGCAAGTCGTCGTTCAACACAAGCAACTCGAACAGGGCGGTCCGGCCTTTGTATCCGATTCCGTTACAGGTTTCGCAAACGCCGCGTTTCTTCTCTTCATTCGGATCGGGGAGCGGCGTCCGGGGCCGGTAGAACTCCTTGACTTGGTCGGGCCGAAGTCCGAGCTGTTGCAGGAGTTGCGGAGCGGGCTGGTACGGCTCCTTGCAGTCCGGACACAGTTTCCGAATCAACCGTTGGCAGATCACCCCGTTCAGTTTGGTGACAAACGTCTGCGCCGGAGTTTTCGTTGCGAGAAATTGAATCATCGCTTCGACGGTATCCTTGGCCCGCGTCATCGTGATGAACAGGCGACCGTGATCGACTTCACCGAGACAGTATTCGAGGACATCCCGCTTCGACAGGTCCTTGACGATCAGGGCGTGCGGCTCCTTGAAAATAATGTCCGGAAGCACGGTCATCGGGGTTTCCCCCTTGGCGGAATCGTATCTGCCGAGGATGACGTTTTCGATCACTTCGCTGGGAAACTGTGCGTCTTCAATGTTCACGACGTCACGGGTGAACCGATCGCTGTTGCGGGCGAAAAGGTCCATCGAACTTCTCAGGCCGTTCGCCAACGGGGCGCTGATGATGAAGAGTCCCTGTTTGGCGTTGAGCTGTTCGAGGAGCTTCGGCTGCATTTCGGGGCGCATGCCGAGTTCGTCAAGCGATCGGAACGGGACTTTTTTCGCGATGAATTGGATCATCGCCGCTTCGCCGGTCGGCGTTCCCTGCGAAAGAAACTCGACGTCGTATTTCGTCTTTTTTCGAACGACGGCGAGGAACATTCCCGCTTGTCGTGAACGGCGGTCCGCCGGATTGACGCCGACAAGCATCTTCGCTGCTTCGAGCATTTCCTCCTGAACGTCTTTGGTCTGTCCCTTTTCGATGACACGCGGCATCGGCGGCAGGTCGAGCCAGACGCCGTCGACTTGGTGCCGAATCAACGTCCGTTCCGGCGTGAAGTCGAACATCATGTGCGTCGCGTTGCTGGAAAGAGCGTCGAACAGGTGTTGCCGAAATTCGTTGTATCCCGGCGCATTACGGGCAAGAAGGAGTCGACCTTGCAGGACCTGCGGCGTGACGTTCTTGCCGGTCGCTTCCAAATCGATCGGGGCGCCGACTTCGTAGACCATCCGCTTTTTGACCTTGACCTTGATCCCGATTTTATTCATCAGCGTCGCATAACAGAACGCAATGTGTTCGCCGGTCAAGACTTTTTCGTGCGGCGGCAGCTTGGCATTCCGTTTGCCGACGTAAACCATGCAGTTGACAACATTGGCGAGCAAAACGACCGGAAACGCGGCCCAAAAATAGTGGGCGAACAACAGCGGCGGCAACAGCAGGGCGAAGAGCACGAAATTCAACAGGTTCAGGTTTTCGCGGCTCTCGTTTTTCTGGCGTTCCATGTCGCCGTTCATCCAACTCGTCGCATAAACCCAGAAGAAGAAGACGAAGACGAACAGCAGGACTTTGATCGTGCTGAAATAGTTTCCCGGTCCCCACCAACCGGTCTGCATGATATCCCGTTCAGCGGGTTTGGCGGCCGGCTTGGAAGCGGCAGGAGCCGCTCCGCCGTCAGCGGCCGGGGCGGAATTTTCCGGGCTGCTCGCGTTTCCAACCATTCCGGCGTTCCGTTCGGCGTTCGCTTTGCCGAGATCGCCGATTTTGCCGCCGACTTTGGGGGGATCTTTTTTCACGCCGCCGCCGTCCATTTCGGCGGCAACGTCCATGGCACCCATTTGTCCGGCGAGTTGCGCCGCCACGGTTCCGTGAAAAACGAAAATTCCCGACAGGAAAAAGAGGAAGAGGAAACAACGAAACCGGTATATCTTCGGCATGACGAACCAATGCGAGGGGGTTTTCTCCAATCGACCAATATTTTCAGATTCCCTCATTATCCATCATCGGTTCCCGTTTTTCAATCAGGGGGCGACGTTTTTATGTCGGATGGAAGCGCGGAGTACCGGCTAAATCGCAAGCGTCGGGCAAACGGTTCGAGAAGAACGCTCGAAATTGGCGTTGACACGATCCCGGCGATTTGGGAGAATCCCGCGACGTTTTCATCGAAAGGATTCGAATGGTTCGAGCATTTTGCGTTGCCAATCAAAAAGGAGGGGTCGGCAAAACGACCACGGCGGTTTCGCTGGCCGATGCGCTGGCGAAAGCGAGCGCACGCACCGTCCTGATCGATCTCGATCCGCAGTGCAACGCAACCAGCGGGCTCGGCTTCAAGCCGTCGAACGCCCATCCGCTCGTCAAAGGGACGCCAATCGCCGATTTCCTCGTCGAAACGCCGACGAAGAACCTCGAACTCCTCCCCGGAAGCCGGAATTTTTTGGACGTCGAGGTTCTCACCCGTACCGATCCGACCGCAAGCCAACGGATGCAGGAGCGGTTGATCGAAGAACTGAACGGATATGATTTCGTGCTCTTCGATTGTCCGCCGTCGCTGGGGAATCTCACGCAGATCGCCCTGTTTTCCTCGTCGGAGGTTTTCATCCCGATCCAGTGCGAGTTTTTCGCGATGGAAGGGCTCGTTTATATGATCGAAATGATCAAGGCCGTCATGGAACGACGGCCGGAAAAGTTGGAATTCGGCGGCGTCGTGCTGACGATGTACGACGCATCACTGGAATTGACGCACGAAGTCGACCAGGAAATTCGTCATTTTTTTGGGGAAATCGTTTTCAACACCGTGATTCCGCGCGACGTTTCGTTCGTCGAAGCGGCGAGTCGAGGTCAGTCGATCATCGACTACGCCCCCCGTTCTCGCGGTGCTCGGGCTTACACTGAACTTTGCATGGAGGTACTGGATCGTGGCTAAGGAAAAACGACTCGGACGTGGACTCGAAGCGCTGCTCGGACGGATCGGCGGCGGGAACAGCGAACAACAAACATTCGACCTCCAGCCGGAAGACGTGCCGCAAGCGGCGGACGCCGATTGGATGCTTCAGCAGCAGTTGGCGTCGCAATCGCCGAACAGTGTCGAAATTCTGTTGATCGATCGGAATCCCTACCAACCGCGTCAGGAATTCGACGAAGCGGAACTCGACCAACTGGCGGCGAGCTTGGAAACACACGGTTTGCTGCAACCGATCGTCGTCCGGAATGTCGGCGAGCGGTTCCAGTTGATCGCCGGCGAACGCCGCTTTCGTGCCGCTCGTCGGGCGGGTTGGAGCGAAATTCCCGTTCACGTTCTCGAGGTCGACGACCGGCAGATGGCGGAACTCGCGCTGACCGAAAACGTGCAGCGGAAAGACCTGAACGCCATCGAAAAGGCGACCGCGTTTGCCCGGTATCTCGAAATGTACGGCGGAACTCACGAAGAACTCGCCAAGCGGCTCGAATTGGATCGTTCCACCGTGACGAACCTGCTCCGTCTCCTCGATCTTCCGCAGAAATTGCAGGAATCGGTCCGCAAGGGAACGCTTACGCAGGGACACGTTCGCGCCCTGTTGCCGCTCGAAAACCACGAACAAATCGAAGTCGCCGCCCGCGCCCAGCAGGAAGATTGGTCCGTTCGGGACACCGAAAAGTTCGTCCGGGATCTGATCGAAACCGGCGAGACGCTCGAACAGCACGACCTCAACAAAGAAAGCTGGAACGTCGTCGACACGGAAGGGACGTCCCGCCCCGTCGAAAAGCCGAGCGACCAGATTCGCCAACTCGAAGACGAAATCCGCCAGCGTCTCGGCATGAAGGTCAAGCTCTCGCAGACCGACAAGAACGGCAAGGGAAAGCTCGTGATTTCCTTTGCCAACCATGCGGAGTTCGACCGGCTTTACCAATCGCTCTGCCGTCCGGAAAAGGCCCGCGCTCACGGTTGAGCAGCGCACTGAAAGGTTGGAAATAAATATTTGAGAGACGAAAAAATCGTCATCCCCGCGCAGGCGGGGAGCCAGTGAGCAAATTTCAATGTGTTTTTGCACGGGAGCGTTTTCGAAAAAGGGGCGAGTTTGAAGCGAGGCAAGGCCGATATTCCCTCCCCTCTCCTGGAGGGAGAGGGAACGGTAAATTTACCTCTTTCGGCTGGATACTTTCACCCCCAAGTTGAATGAGCGTTCTCCGAACGCAACATTCCTCAGCGGGTCGTGTTTCGTTTTAACTTCCGGTGCGCAAGGCGGTTGCGTCTGTCGAATTGCCGCTCGAAAATCCGGCGGCTCCCGACGGCCGTGCCGCTGAAAACAGGTTTTCCCCCGTCGCCGTTGGTGACTTGAGGGAAAAATTTAATTTCTTCCAAAAAGATCGGACGTGCTGAATAGTCGTTCGATACAGGCGTTAGGGCGACGAATCTCGTAAAAATAATCGCGTCGGCCCCTTCTCTGTTTGACAACGCCGGGCGGATGAATACAATCTGCTCATCTCGTTTGAGACGCGGCGAATCGTCTCCGAAAACATGATTTTTCGGAGTGCTCCTTGCGAAACCAACGCCGTCAATCGTTTTTCTCTAAAGCATGTCGCCCCCTAACGCTCTTGTAATGGAGTACGTCGAGGAGATCGTGGAAGTTCGGAACGCTGAGCAAGAAAAACGATTATTTGCCGCCTTGTCCGCACAGATTGGGCCACAACGGTTCGAACTGTGGTTCAACGAGTCGCGGCTGCTGATCGAAGAGACGAAATTAGTCCTCGCCGTGAAGAATCGTTTCTTCGCCGAGTGGATCCGAGCAAATTTCCTGCGGGAACTGGAACAAGCATCCTTGACGACGTTCGGCAAATCATTCCCGATCGACTTCACAATCGACGAGTCCATTCCGGAACCGGAAGGTTCGTTGACGGTTTCGCTTAATCAGCAGACCCCCGTTCCTGCTCCGCATCGAGTTTTGAAGGGCGTGAACCGTCCTGTGTTGGCGGCGGTCGGCGCTGAACGAACCAAAGAAACGGGGTCGATTCCGGATTCATCACCGATGATGGTGTTGGCCTCGACCATGCGTTCCGCCGGGCCGCTGAAATCCCCCATTGTAACACCGCAGAGCAAAGTCGGGCCGCGTAAATTCGCATCGATGCAATCATTCGTGGAGGGGCTTTCGAATCGCTTGGCGTTCCGTGCGGCTGATTTGGCGATTAACCATCCGGGACAGATCAACCCGATTTATCTGTTCGGCCCGACCAGCGTCGGCAAGACGCATCTTCTGGAAGGAATCTGGTCCGCCGTTCGGCGTCATCCCGATCGGAAGCCGCCGCTTTACATGACGGCCGAGCAATTCATTTCGGGGTATCTCGACAGCATCCAGCCGAGCACCTCGCGCGGCGGCATCCAGAGTTTCCGTGACAAGTTCAAGGGAATCTCGATCCTGTTGATCGACGACATCCACAGCTTCGTTCGGAAGGATGCGACGCAGACCGAATTACTGAACACGATCAACACGTTACGGAACCAAGGGGTTCAGATGGTTTTCACCGGCGACCGGCACCCGAAGGAATTGCCGCTCCGCCAGGAAATTCTTTCCCGTTTGGAAGCCGGAATGGTTTGCGGCATCGAACAACCGGAACGGGAAACGATGTTCCATATTTTTCGTAACATGGTGCAACAGCGTCGCCTCCCGATCGGGCCGGACGTTTGCCGATTCGTCGCTTCCCGATTGAATGCCCATGCGAGGCAACTTTCCGGGGCGCTCAATCGGCTCCATGCGACGTATCTCTCGACCGGCGAACCGATTACTCTGGAGACGGCGGAGACCACGCTTGCCGATTTGATCCGCAACAACCGGCGTCCGGTCCGGCTTGCGGACATTGAAAAAGCAGTGTGTGAAACGTTCGGCCTTCCCGAGGAATCGTTGCAATCGAAGAGCCGGTCGAAACAGGTTTCCGTTCCGCGAATGCTGGCGATGTGGCTCGCTCGAAAATACACCCGGTCTGCTCTCTCCGAGATTGGCAAGTATTTCGGCGACCGCTCGCACAGCACGGTCGTTTCCGCACAGAAAAAGGTCGACGCCTGGGTCGACGAGAACCATCCGATCCATGCCGACGAGTTGGACGTCCCCGTTGCCGAAGCGATCCAAAAAATCGAACGCATTCTCCAAGCGAGTTAATCCCGTTTAGCCCGCGAACCGAAGGTTCCGGCGATTGCACCATGGACATCTTCGATTTTCTCTTCGGTTGGCTCTTTGACATGTCATGGTGGTCGAGCAACAACGACAATCGGGAACATCGCGGTTGCGGTTGGGCGATCTTTTTCGGCGTTCTGCTGCTTCTGCTCATCGGCGTCGTGCTTTGGTTGGTGTTGCGTCCTCGGTGATCGGGGACGCGTGAAGCGGCAAAACGCAAGCGAATTTCTCATCGTTCCCATTGGGGTAATTCCATGAAACCAACCCTGCGACGGAAATTCGAAGCGATGGCACAGGACTGCAACGAATGGGATTGGTGCTCCCTTTTTTTGCTGATCTTTACGCAACTGGTCATCGTGGGGCTTTTTGTCGTTGCCGTTTCATCACACATCTGGACGGTCTGGACGTCGCCTCTCCCATTCATGTCACCGCTGATCGTTGTTCCGTTTTTGCCGTTCGTCGGCTTCCCTTTTTTTCTGGCGGCGGTTATCATTCAGCATTGGCGAGACGTTTGGTGGAAATGGTGGAACGTCGCATACGGATGGGAGCTGTTGCTGTTGCCGTTCGTGATTCCGTTCGTGCTCGCCGTGTGGGCCGCTTTTTTTCGAGGATGATTTCACGCGAAACGGCAAAACACAAGCGTCGGTTTGACGAAATATCATGAGAGTATTAATTACATCGGGGCCGACGCGGGAGCCGCTGGATCCGGTTCGATTTTTGACGAACGGGTCGAGCGGCCGCATGGGGATCGCGCTGGCCGAAGCCGTATTGCGCAGCGGCGGCGAAGCGGTCGTCGTCAGCGGACCGATTACGCACCAATATCCAACCGGCGCGGAAGTTCATCGGATCGAAACGACGCAACAAATGCTCGAAAAATGCACGGAATTGTTCCCGTCCTGCGACGGCGTGATCGGCGCGGCGGCTCCGTGCGATTTCAAGCCGGTCCAATATTCGGATCAAAAATTGACGAAAGCGGAATCCGACGGCGAACTCCTCCTTCGATTGGTTCCGACGCCGGACATTCTCGCAGGTCTCGGACGCATCAAGAAACCGTACCAATGGATCGTCGGATTCGCCTTGGAAACACAGCACGGCAAAGAGCACGCCCTCGAAAAGTTGCACCGGAAAAATTGCGATTTCGTCGCCCTGAACGATCCGTCGTCGATCGACAACACACAAGCGAAACTCGAAATTTTCGATGTACACGGGAATCGTGTTGCGCTGCTTCACGGGATGAAAAGCGATGTTGCAGCGGAGTTGTTGAAGATTGCGTTGCGAAAATAGAAGTCGAGACATGCCCCGTCGGGAACGCAGGTCCCGGCTCGTTGAAGAGAATGCCATGCAACTTATTCTTGCCAGTCAATCGCCGAGACGCCGGGAGCTTCTTGCCGAAGCGGGGTTTTCGTTCGAAATCATTCCGCCGGACGTGATCGAACCGCCCCCCGAACCCGGAGAGTCGCCGATCGATTATGTGAAGCGGCTCGCCGTCCTGAAAGCCGAAAACGTCGCCGCAAAACTTGATGATGGAACCGTCATCGCCTGTGATACGGTCGTCGTTTGCCAAGGGGAAATTCTGGGCAAGCCGGTCGATCGCTCCGACGCCGAACGGATGTTGCGGCTCTTGCGTGGAGAACTGCATTACGTTCACAGCGGCGTTTGCGTTTGGACGAAATCGGATTCGGGACGGAAATACTCGGTCGCCGTCGACACGACGACGCTCCAAATGCTCCCGATTTCGGACACCGAACTTGACGTCTATCTCGACTCCGGAGCTTGGCGGGGGAAAGCGGGAGCGTTCGGACTCCAGGACCGCACCGGTTGGATCACCCTTGTTCACGGCAGCGAAACGAACGTCGTCGGCCTCCCGATGGAATTATTGCGCCGAATGCTTGAGACGCCTGATTGATTTTTCGTCGGAAAACGATATAATGTCGAAATCACTCGATGTCTTTACGCTTAAGGATAAGCGACGCTTCATACACCCCCTTTCCCCGTGATTCGCAAGCAAACGACAAGTTCGTCCTCGGAGCGTGACTGGCTCGTCGTTCGGGGTGCGCGCCAAAACAATCTCAAGGATATCGATGTTCCGTTTCCGCTCGGCGCCCTCAGCGTCGTCACCGGCGTCAGCGGCAGCGGGAAAAGTTCGCTCGTCAACGAGATCATTTATCCCGCTTTAGCACGAGAGCTGCACCGCGCCCAAGCCCGAATCGGCGCCCATGCGACGATCGAAGGGGTCGAAAAAATCAACAAAGTGATCCGTGTCGACCAACAGCCGCTCGGACAGACGCCGACTTCGAATCCGGCGACCTATACCGGCGTTTTCGAACTGATTCGGGAGCTTTTCGCCCAACTTCCGGACGCCAAACTGCGGGGATATTCACCGCGGCGGTTTAGTTTCAACGTCGCCGGGGGACGCTGCGAAAAATGTGCAGGGGCCGGCCAACTCAAGATCGAGATGCACTTTCTGCCGGACGTCTGGATTACCTGCGATGCTTGCGACGGCAAACGGTACGATCGGCAGACGCTCGACATCAAATATCGTGGACATTCGATCGCCGATGTGCTCGAAATGTCCTGCGATGCGGCGCTCGAACTCTTCCGTAACATTCCGGGAATCCGCCGGATTCTGAAAACGCTCTGCGATGTCGGGCTCGGATATCTTGCGCTCGGGCAAGCCGCTCCGACACTTTCCGGCGGAGAAGCGCAACGAGTCAAGCTTGCCTCGGAACTTGCGCGGCCGGATACCGGACGGACGCTTTATCTCCTCGACGAACCGACGACGGGGCTTCATTTCGACGACTTGCAGAAGCTGCTCGACGTGCTCCATCGGCTAGTCGATATCGGCAACACCGCAATCGTGATCGAGCACAATCTCGACATCATCAAGAACGCCGACTGGATTGTCGACCTCGGCCCGGAAGCCGGCGCCGAAGGAGGATACCTCGTCTTCGCCGGAACGCCGGAAGAATTCGTCGTTCGTGAGGATTCGGCTGCTTCAACCGTGAAGAAAAAAGCGGCACGAAAAAAAGTTCCTTCGACAAAACAGTCGGTTGCCAAAAAGTCCCCCCACAAACCACGAACCACGAACCACGAATCACGTTTTTCCCACACGGCAACAGCTCTCGCACCGGTTTTGGCGTCGGGGCCGTATTGGGAGCGGCGGCCGTTTTCGGCAGCGGAGCTGACGGCTCCGGAAAGGGGGGATGTCTCGATTCAGGAAGTCGGCGCTGATGCTCGAATGCCATGGGAAATCGACGGTTCCCGTTGGCATACCAAGGGGCGAGTCAGTCGCCGTGGTACGCCGATCCGCTGGGACGGCAACATTTTACGTGAAATCGTCGGCCGCATCGAGGCGTCAGGAGCGTTCGCGCCGACTGATTGGAACAACCGCTCCATCGTCGAAATCCGGGGTGAAAAAAAGTCGCTCGGCTGGTTCTTCCACGCCATCACTGCGGAAGAGTGGTTGCTGAAAATGAAATTTCGTACCGCCCGCAATACGTTCCGAAAGGAAACGCTGATTTCCCAACTCGACCTGAAACCACTCAACGAAGTCGACGAAATCCCGCTTTACGGCACGGAGCCGCGTGTCCGGGTTCAGCGACTGAGCGGCCCTTGGCAGGAAATTGAGCTGAAAGTCCATTCAGTCAAGGAGATCGACCGCCCGGAATTTTGGAGTTTTCTCGATCTGGCGATCCAGGAATTTGCGAAATACACGAAAAAAGCGGAAAAAAAACCGAACGAACTGACCCCTTGGAAAATTTTGGGCGAAAAATGGCATTTTTTGCCGAAAGGGCTTGTTGGAGGGGATAAACTTCTCTGGGATTACTCGCTTTTGAGGGAAATTTTTGGTATCTTGAGGGGTGTTTGTCCCGACGCAAGAATCATTTGGACGAACAAAATGCTCGTTCCACTGTTTCGTGGAACGGCGAAAGTTAAAGTCGACGGACGGGTGATTCCGTGGGTCGTCGTCCACACAAAACGGGTCGACGGCGTGCATTTGGAGATTTACGTCAAGAAAAACGCGATTCCGCTCGGGCGGGTTCGTTCTCTTGGCGCCGAAGCGTATGTCGACGGCTCCCGAGACGGTTGCGATGTCGTTCAGTTGGTCTTCAAAACAACGTCGGATATCAAAAAAGAAGAATTGAAAAAGATTCTTACGGAAACATAGTCGCCTCCTCCATTTAGCCGGTACTCCGCGTATAATTTTTATGTCGGTTTTGCAAACATGCAGTTGTGGACACGTCCAGTCCGTTTCGGGTTCCGAAACGTCGGTTCGCTGTACGCGCTGCGGCAGGCCGATTTTGTTGAGCCGTTCCCATGCCGACGAGAGCGTTGACGACACGCCGACGCCGAAATCCGTTTGTCCCGCAGAGGAAACCAGGTACAACATCGACGAGCACGCTCCCTCCCCCAACACCCGTTTCCAGCGGGCGACCGGCGATACGGGGTTCACGATCAATGCACCGGCCGCGTCCGGCAACTCCGTCGGCATGGAGACGCAGATACTCGACAAAGCGACGGCTTCGGCGGCGGACAATGACGCCTTCGACGTCTCCAGCCCGGCGTCCAGCATGAAGACGCCCCCTTCGGTCGACTTGGCGACCCGTGTCTTCAATCCCACGGACAACGACGACGACGAATTTTCGTTGGGCGAAAGCAATGTCGCAACGGTAGCGGCCCCTCTTACACCGAAGGGGGGAAGCATCGGCTCCGATTCGTCGCAAATGTCGACGTTTACCCGTCGCAACATCGACGGTTCTCGCGGGTCGGCGATCGATTTGTCGCAGCGTGTGATGGCGAAAATCCAACGATCTTCCTTTGCTCAAGGCGGACAGCCGGCAACGGACAAGGAGAAGGGGGCCTACGGCATCCACCGTGTCCTTCGAACCTACCAAAAGGGGGGGATGGGGCGCATCCTGATCGCTTACGATCAATTTTTGAAACGGGATGTCGCGCTGAAGGTTCTCCATCCGGAAATCGCCGAAGACCTCTCGATCGTGCAGCGGTTCATCGGCGAAGCGGAAATCACCGCCCAACTGGAGCATCCGGGGATCGTCCCGATTCACACGCTCGGATTGGAATCGATTTCGGGAACGCCGTATTACACGATGAAGCTGATCAAGGGGCACACGCTCCAGGACGCGATCAAGGCGTACCATCGGAACCCGACCAAGCAGGAGTTGATGGGACTCGTCCGCCGATTGGTTTCGGTCTGTAAAACAATGTCCTTTGCGCACAGTAAAGGGGTGATCCACCGTGATTTGAAGCCGGCGAACATCATGCTGAGCGAGCATGGCGAAACGTTGGTCATGGACTGGGGACTCGCCAAGTCGTTTTTGCAGCCGGGCAACGACGACGAATTGACCCGAACGAGCCTGACGACGTCGATGCATTCGGACGGCGAAGCTCGACCGGAGCTGACGATGGTCGGCGCCGTCGTTGGAACCTGGGCGTTCATGTCCCCTGAACAAGCGACCCCCGAGATGGGATTCGTCGGACCACAAGCGGACGTGTTCAGTCTCGGCGCGGTTCTATATTACATGCTGACCGGCCAAACGGCGTTCAACGGACGCTCGACGCAAGATATCCTCCGCAAGGTCCGCGCGTCGTCGCCGCCGAAACCGTCGTCGGTCAAATCGTATGTTCCGCCCGATCTCGAAGCGATTTGTATCAAGGCGATGCAGCGGGATCCGAACAACAGGTACCAGGGAGCCGAAGCGCTGTTTGACGACCTCTGCCGCTGGCTCGACGGCGAACCGGTCAAGGCACGCAAGGAAAGTATCTTCCAAAAAATCAAATGGTGGATTAAAAAACACCGTCGGATATCGATGAGCGTGCCGTCGATCCTCGGATTGTTGATCGCGCTCATCCTCACCGGGATCATGATGGATCGCGTGGGACGCAACAAATACCAGGACGACGCCGAAAAAACGATTTCGGCTGGAATGGTCGACCTGCTGGATCACCCGCTCGTCTCCGTCGAGGGGCTCGACGGAGTTACTGTACAAAAGGAAAAGAGCACGGTTCCCCAGGATCGTCACGATCAAATGGCGTGCCGTGTTTCGGTCCCTCGTTCCGGAACGGGCCGTGTCGACGCAACCGCGCCGACCGGCATCAATTGGGACCTGACGTCGCGGAAAGCGGTGACGTTTTCGATTCTCGAACAGCCGTCGAACGAAAAGTATCCGATCACCGAATTTTGTGTGCGGGTCGGAAAGGGATCCGGATATTTCGAGTACCGTCCCAGTTCCGATTGGTGGAAAGAACGCATCCGCGACGGTTGGACGACGTTTTCGGTTCCATTGAATGGCTCGGCAAGTTGGACGAAAACCGCCGTCAACGATCCGTCGATGGAAAAAATCCGATGGATCGAATTTTCTTTCACCGCCGACGAATCGACCATCTTCTGGATCGACAACCTTCTCCTCACAACACGGTAGAATCTCGTTTCGTTCAATCTTCCCCGTTGAGCCCGCGAACCGCAGGTTCCGGCGCAATCCCATGGAACCGAACCCGATCCTCTGGCTGGAGCTTCGACAATTCGGGCGAAGCGGGCTTTTCTTGATTCTCTTGTTCGGCGCATTGTTCGAGTTCATTTCCGCTAACGTGACCGGACGTTGCGGATGTTCCTTGATCGTCAACGAACATGGAGAGTTCAGCATCGGCCTGTTCGGCTTGATCTTGTCACTCTATTGGGGCTGGAAATTTGCCTCGCAACGGTTGAACGAAGACATGGTGATGTTCACGCCGCTGTCACCGAGCCAAATTTTGAACGGAAAAATCATGTTCGGGGTAATTTGCAGCGTCATCCTTTATTCGGTTCTGCTGCTCACCGGTAGCATAGCAGCGATTTCCGGAGATTTCGAGGGGAGCATTTTTGTCCTGAGCGCTTTCCTCTTGGTCCAATACAAGATGATTATCGTGCTGGGATTTGCCGCCGGCGCCAAGTCGGTTTCGCATCTGCTGAAACTCTTTTCCCTGCTCAGCGTCTTCGCTCTCGCCATGATTGTTCTTGAAATAGCCTTTCGCCATGCTTTTCTTGATTATTCGTCCCTCTACCATGTCAGGGCGGCGGATCGTCCGTACTGGGGCGAAATCGGGATTGCTCATTCCATCGGAATCTTGTCTGCGATGGCGGCATATCTCGTCGGAATCGCGGGACTGAGTACCCGCCTCGAAACCCGCGTGAAAATCATCAGGGTCTTTGCGGTTCTTTTTCCGGCATCGATCGGAATCGGAGCGTTGGTGCTGCTTCCTCAAATCAAAGTCGACGAATACGCTTCGGCGCTAACCTTCATTGCGCTGTTGGCGGTGCTGTATTTCATTCCCTTGCTCGCGGCTGTTTGTATGCACGGATTCATGCGGTGGAGCGACCTCAATCCGGACGACGGCGACGTGCTGCGTGGTTATTGAGCAGGTGATAAAATTTGATCTTGGGGTTGGTTCGTCGTTCACATGGTCCGCGATATTATGAACACCGCTCCGTTCATTTTTTATTGCCGACACATTAAAACGCAAGCGTTCGGAAAAGGTTTCGGCTTGACAATCCACGTCGGTCGGGATATTCTGGACGCATCGAATAACGCAACATCCCCGTCAGCCCGCGAACCGCAGATCCCGGCGTCTCCCTATGGAACCGAACCCGATTTTCCTCTTGGAGTGCCACCAGGCGAAGCGGAACGGACTCTTCTGGATGCTTCTCGTGATCGGCTTGGCGGAAGGGTTCTCCCGGATGTGCATGTTGGAGGCCGCCAATGCATGGGGACCCGACATGGCACTGATCATGTTGATCCTTCTCGTTTCAGCGACCTTTTATTTTGTCCAGTTCGCGTTGCCATTCTATTTCGCTTGGAGAATCGCCACGCAACGGTTGAACGACGACCTGATTCTCGCAACGGCAATGTCACCGTTTGAAATCTTTTGGGGGAAGGTCCAGTTCGGAATTCTTTGCGGTGGAATCCTTTACGGTCCGACGATTCCGGGAACGCTGCTGCTCGCCTCGCTTCAAAGCGGCATCTGGCTGGCGGTCGGCGTGAGCGGGTTCCTCTTGTTGGAGTACGCGATCATCGTCGGTCTCGGATTTATGTCGGGGGCGAAAACGCTCGACAAAATGATGACGCTGATGTTTCTCCTCGGCCTGTTCGGCATCGCCGTGGTGTCGATTTCCAGTGTTGTGGTCGGCAACCTTCGATTTTGGGCGGGGTGGGATTACATCGGCGTTGCGTTGTTCTTTTTTTCGCATTTTCTCGGCATCGTCTCGGCGGCGCTGTTGTTTGTCGTCGGCGTTGCATCGCTGCAGTCGAACCTTGATACCCGGAAAAAAATCGCGTATTGCCTGACGGTTTCGTTCTTCGTCTGCTTCGGGTTCGGTTTCCTGTTCAGTTTCGGGAGCGACGGTTTCCGTTATTTGATTCCAACGGTCGTGCTGTCGATCCTGTACTTCGGCCCACCGCTCGGAGCGATTTGTCTGCAAGGGATTTTCCTGCCGGGCGAATTCGAAGACTCACCCACAACAGCCGGAATGGAGGCGTACCCGCCGTCATGACGGTCTTGCGGCTTTATTCACTGACCGTCAATACGCTGCGCTCCTTTCCAGCTTATATTAATGACACATAAACCATGAAACGAAATCCGACACGAACGGTTAAAATTGGAACGATCATGATCGGCGACGGACACCCGATCGCGCTGCAGAGCATGAGCGCCACGAAAACGACGAACGTCGCGGCGACGGCGGCGTTCTGTCAGCGGCTTGCGGATCACGGAGCCGGTATCGTCCGAGTTGCCGTCGACACGCCAAGCGACGCCGCGGCGCTTCGCGAAATTCGAAAGGAAACGACGGCGAATCTTTCCGTCGACTTGCAGGAAAATTATCGTCTCGCGGAACTCGTCGCTCCGTTCGTCGATAAAATCCGTTACAATCCGGGACATCTGCACCACGCCGAGCCGGAGGTGCCCTGGCAAGACAAAGTCCGGCGGCTCGTCGGAATCGCCGTCGACCACGATTGCGCCCTGCGGATCGGCGTCAACTGCGGAAGCCTCGACCCGAACCAAACGGGAGACGATCCGATGCTGCAAAGCGCTCTCGAACACGCCGGTTTTCTCGATTCGCTGCATTTCGTTCGATATTGCGTTTCGATCAAGTCGTCGGATCCGGCGGCGGTTGTCGCAACGAACAAGCGCTTCGCCGAAATTCGTCCGGATATTCCGCTGCACCTGGGCGTCACGGAAGCGGGGATTCCGCCGGAAGGGGTGTTCAAGTCCCGACTTGCGCTGGAGCAACTTCTCGCCGCCGGAATCGGCGACACGCTCCGGGTATCGCTCACGGTTCCGAACGACCGGAAAACCGAAGAGATCGACGCCGGTCGATTCATCGTGCAAAATGTCGAACGCGGCGTCGTGTTGACCGACGCCGATTGGCGACCGGACCGCCTGAACATCGTGAGCTGTCCGAGCTGCGCGAGAGTCGAGAACGACCGGTTCGTTGCGATGGCCGAACAGGTCCGTGAAGCAACTCGGTTCATGAAGGATGTTCCGCTGACGATCGCCGTGATGGGGTGCCGTGTCAACGGCCCCGGCGAAACGGACAACGCCGACTTCGGTTTGTGGTGCGGCGCGAATTACGTCAACTTCAAACGGGGCGAAACCGAAATCGGGAAATTTTCGTACGACGAAATCATCGATCGCCTGCTCGACGAACTCCGAAAATTCGGACGATAAATTCGAGTCGATTACCGCCAGAACATCAGGATCAGGATACCGCCGACAAACGGGATCGAAAACAGGCGTATGATCGTCCAGAAAAAGCGGCGGTCGGCAATCGAAGCGACGATCAACGACTTGAAAACGAGGTTCGACATCGCGGCGATCAGGATCATGCGCCAACCGTCGACGAGTAGCGGCGTTTCTTTTCCCGCCTCGATCTGCATTTGGGCGAGCCTTGCCGTCGACAACGTGATTGCGTCCATGTCGGTCAACCCGGAGAGAGCGGAGACGGCGAGCAATCCAAATTCACCGGCTTCCGCTTGGGCGACGGCGAGCGCGAACTTCACGCCGGAGTAAAGGAGTCCGAACATCAACGCTGATTTCAGTTGCGTCGGGTTCTTTTGGTCCGGCATCGGCGGCGGCGCTTTGCGGACGCCGAGCCAAAGGAGCATCGCGGGAACCATTGTGAGAAGCATCAGGCAACAGATCGGCCCAATGCAGGTTCCGAGAAACTGTGGACTGACGATCGAGATTTCGACCAGCACCCGAATGAACACGACGGTCGAAGCGATCATGATGACAATCGCCGACGCGGTACTGGTCGACGGCGAAGCCTGTGCCTGTTTCGAATAACTGATCGTCGTCGCCGTACTGGAAATCGCGCCGCCGAGGAATCCGCCGAGAAAGATTCCGGCGTTCTGGCCGAGGAACATGTACACGATATATCCGCCGAGACTCATTCCGACGATCAACACGACCATCAACCACGCTTCGAACGGATTGAACGCCTTGTACGGTCCGTACGATTCGTTCGGCAGGATCGGCAAAATAACGCACGAAATGAGCGCAAACTGCATGATCGCGCGCATGTCGGAGTCCTGGAGCCGATCGAGCACGCTGTGGAGTTCGAGCTTGAATTGCAGCAGAATCGCGATACCGCCGCCGACGACGACGGCGACCGGCATCATGTTCGGCACCGTGAGCAAGGCACCGACCGCAAAGAGAAGCATCGCCGCCATCAGCGTCGTGATGCCGAAGTCGCGGTCCTTCTGGTCGGTGTTGAGCGGCTTGCCGTCGACGGGGGAGTGCGGCTCCGGTTCGTTCGACCGCATCATGTAAAGCACCAGTTGCGTCAAATGCGGCACGACGCAGATCATCGCCAGCGACAGCATTCCGCCGCAGAGAATCCAGTTACCGAACTTCATCGAAAGCAGAGCGCAGACCGTTCCGAAAACGGAAATCAACGGAAATGTCCGCATTCCGCCAAGACGGACTCGCATTTTTTCCCGTTGAATACCGACCAGCAGCCCGAGGAGGAACGACAACGCCAACTGTTTGAAAAGCAGGAATTCCATGCGAAGATCCGAGATCTATTGTTGAGTCCGCGAACCGAAGGTTCCGGTGCCACATTAAATTCGCCCAATAATATCCCAAAATCAACAAAAATAAAAGAGCAGATCGATTGACTATCCTCTCGTTCCGTAAATCAACGTTGCGTCAAGCACGATGCCGAGGAGCGTGTGTTGCAGGAATCCGGAAAGGATCGACTTCGTTCGAACGGCAAGGAGTCCCCAAAAGATTCCGGCGATGATCGAACCGACCACTTCGCTCGGCGGATGCCCGAAATGGAGCATCGTCGACGCCAATGTCTGAATGAGAATGGCGTCTCGAATCGCATAACGAGCCGGGAACTGCGCTCCCGATTCATCCGTCGGGAGCGCAGTTCCCGGCGCGTTGGGGGAACTTAATCCGTGTTGCAGGAATCCGCGGAAGAGAAACTCCCAACCGAAATAATAGCCGACGTACAACACGGCGTTAACGGCAAAAATCGGCAACGAAACATGAGCGTTCTGCTGACGGATCGCCGGATTGAACGGATAAACGTCGAAAAACGCCGAATTGAATCCGGTCGACACGGCGATGATAACAATCACCGGCGCCATCATGAGGAACGAACGGAGCGTCAATATCCGATCGCCGAAACTCCAACCGTAATCGACAAGGTTTTCCCGAAACACGAACTTGACGATCCCGACGGGAATCACGCCGAAAAGCGTGAACGCTCCGACCTGCTTGAATGTTCCAAGCAGAAAACTAAGCGTCCAACCGTCGCCGAAGTCGGAAATCGGAATCGACACGCATTTCCACAGTGTCGTCGCAACGATCACATAAAAGAGAATGATCGTCGGCTTGGATTGCTTCGAAACCATGGCTTTTCGCGGAGTACCGGCTCAATTCATTTCCAGCCGTGTTGGTCGCGGACGTCGATCATGGCCCCGAGGATGTCGTTCCACGTTTTCGGGCTCGTCATCACGGCGTTCGGGACCATGCAACCGTCCCAACAAAGATGGAAGAACCGCTTCGTGAGCCCGTCGTCGTCACGGAGCCAGTATCCGGCATATTTGGTGATGTCGAGCTTCCCATTCGGGTCCTTCGCCAAACAATGCCGTCCCGTTTTATCGTGGTCACCGCTGCCGAAAACGGTTCCGTCGTTCTGGGCAACATGGAAGTCGACCGTCCAGATTCGGAGGGCGTTCACCATTTTGCGATAGGCACGATCGAAGGTTTCGGTGTCCTTCCAGTCGAAATTTTCCGGCAACAGGCGGTCTTCCGGGGCATTGTACCCGAGCAGATAGAGCATCGAATGGGCCATGTCGGCCTGAAATCCGAGCGTTTGCGGTCGGTCGACCATTTCGAGGATTTGGAGCATCCGCTTCCAACTGTGGATGCCGCCCCAACAGATTTCCCCTTCACAGGCAAGCACTTCATCGTATTCGACGGCGATTTCGCACGCCTCAATGAATGTTTGCGCAATCCGTTTCTGATTCCCCTCCGGATCGGCGGCCCAAGCGTCGACGCCTGTCGCCGTGTCGATTCGAACGCATCCGAACGGTCGGACGCCGAGTTCCCGTAGTTTCCTGGCGATTCCGCACGCCTTTTGAACTTGAGTGAGAAATCTTCCTCGTTCCGTTTCGTCTCCCATGGCGGAGCCGCCCCCCGCTCCTCCCCAAACCGGAGCGACAACGGTGCCGATTTCGAGATTCAGGGCCTGAATTTTTTCCGCCAACCGTTTTAAATCGTCGTCCGTCGAGTCGATGCTGACGTGCGGATCGCACAAAAACAGGTCGACGCCGTCGAATTTGATCCCGTCAACTTCAGCAGCAACGGTCATGTTGAGCATCGTGTCGAGATCAATGAACGGTTCAGTGCCGGGAGCGCCTTTTCCAACCACACCGGGCCAAGCGGCGTTGTGGAGTTTCGGAAACTTGTTTGTCTTATGCTTTGCCATGAGATAAGCTCCGTGAGAGAAAAAAGCTGAATGGCCCCATAATAGCGATTTTGACTGCGCCGGTCAACTATTGCGGCAAAATTTGAAAATTTTCGATCGATTCGAAATTGAAAATATTATTCAAGACGCCCGCTAAACGCTGAACTGTGACTCGATTACATCGTTTTCGTTTATAAAAAAATAGACCCGCTTCTGGATTTTTGTGTAATTTGACCTATACTCTAACGTATGTAGATATTTGCCGTAACAATCCCCCCTAAACGAAGAGGCGACCTATGTTTTCCAATATGAAAATCGGTACAAAACTGTTGCTCGGCTTCGGCTTGCTCACGGTTCTCTTGCTGACCGTCGGCGCCGTCGGATTCTTCTCGCTCCGGCAGATCAATACGCAGACTCAATCGCTCGTGAATCAGGTTCATGTGTTCAACGAGACCAACACGGCGGTCTTCGAATCGTTCGAAGCGCAAATCGCGTCGAATCAGCACTCGATGACACATAATTCCGCGGTATGGAATCCCGAGGTCAAAAAGCACGTCGATAAGGTCAATGAAGCGGCTGCGAAAGCGAAAGCGATCATGAAGAGTGTGGATAATATTAAAGTCGCCGAGGAAACCGCGAAAGATGCGAACGACTACTACGGACTCGATACCGAGTTTATGGAGATTCTCAAGGAAATCGCCAAGGCAAAAGGCGCTCGTTCCGAAGCGACGAAGAAAGTGACCGCAAGCGTCCAAATCATGATCGATATGATCAAAAAAGTTGCGGAAGACGGCGCAAAAAACATCAAAATCGAAAAAGACGGCAAGGAAACGGACCAACCGCATGTCGATATCGATCGTCTGCGGGCGATGGAATTGACGGGCAAAATTTACTACGACTCGCAGATGATTCGGGTCGATTCGCGGGAATACGAGTTGGCCCAAACAGACGAAGAACGGACGAGACTTGCCGACGCGATGAACAAGTTGTTCGATGCGGTTGACAAAGATGCCCAAATGCTTCGTGAACAATATCTTCTTTCCGATAATGGGAAAATAGCCGCGCAAACCTGCCGCGATGCGATCAAGGAATGGCGTGAGACGATGAATACCGTGATCGTCAAACTCGATGAGTTGCGTACCAATCAAGGAAAGCAGGACTCGAAGGCTCAAGAAGTCGGTGATGATCTCACTCACATCGTCGAGGGCGTCCGTACTACGGTCGAAGGCGTCGCCACCGATTCGACGAACCTGATTCGCACCGTGTTGCTGATCATTCCGATCGCTTGCGCTATTGCGTTTGTCGTCGCGGTGATCGCCGGGATCGTGATCGCCGGGGGGATCACGAAGCCGATCAAGGAATGCGTCGACTTTATGGATATGGTCGCCCATACCGGCAATCTCACTTACGACGTGCCGGAAAATCGGGTCAGGCAGAAAAACGAAATCGGTCAATTGGCGGGCGCCGTCAGCGCAATTCTCGGCGAGTTCCGCAACGTCGAACACATGGCGAAAGACCTTGCCGGCGGCGACTGGACCGTCAAGATTCATTCCAAAGGGGAAAAGGACGCGATGAACATTCACCTCGGTGAAATGATTGGCCAAGTCCATACAGCGTTGAAACAGACGTCTGAAGCGGTGGATCAAGTCGCGACCGGAGCGGCTCAAGTCGCTTCGGCGAGTGAAAACCTTTCGCAGGGAGCGACGGAATCGGCGGCGAGTATCGAGGAGATCACGGCGTCGATGAGCGAAATC
>JAVBPI010000084.1:0-9053 GCA_031549705.1 Thermoguttaceae bacterium | reverse complement strand
TGATTACCGCAATAACGCACCGGAACCTTCGGTTCGCGGGCTAAACGGGTCTGAAAAAATAGAACACAATGAGACGACTTCTCATGAAATCGGGTATCGCCTTTTCGATCGTCCTGACGGTTGTTTTCGTGGCCTCGTCCCCCTTGCAGGCGCAGACGTCGCCGCCCAAACGGCCTGGGTTTTCGAGCACGACGAAACCGACCTACACGACGACGAACGAATTCGTTCCGGACGGAGGCGCCGATCCGAACCGACCGATCGACCCCAATACCGTGATCGACGTCCGTATCGTCGGCAACGACCAGATCGGCGCGAAGGACATCATCCAGATCATCAAGACCCGCAAAGGGCGACCGTTCAACGAAGCGGTGGTCGAAGAGGACAAACGCGCCCTCATGCAGAAGGGATGGTTCTTCGATATCAAACCGAAGGTCGAGAAAACCCCCGCCGGGTTTATCGTAACGTTCCAGTTCATCGAGCGGCCGATTTTGCATTATGTGAAAGTCGTCGGTAACAAGGCGCACACGAAAAAAGTGCTGCTTGAAGAAGCCGGCATCGCGCCGGGCGCGGCGCTCGATCCGATCGCCGTGCACCAGGCGAAGGAGCGGATGGAGCAGTTTTACAAAGACAGCGGATTCTATCGGGTTCACATCGACATCCTTTCCGGCGACCAGGACGGCGACCGCGGCGCGACCTTCAAGATCAGCGAAGGGGACAAGCAGCGGATTCTCGACGTCGATTTCGAAGGAAACACGCTGACGACCAGCAACCGCCTGAAGACGTTGATTCAATCGAAACCGGGTTGGTTCTTCTGGGTCAACAGCGAGTTCACACGGAAACAACTCGACGAGGACGTTGAAGCGCTCACGGCGTATTATCGGAAGCTCGGATACTTCTATGCGAAGATCGACCGCAAGTTCGTCGAAACGTCCGGCAAAACCGGATGGGGCAAAGATCGCTGTTGGGTCAAGATCGTTTTCGTGATCGAAGAGGGGCCGCGCTGTTTGAACCGGGAATTCCGATTCAACGGCAACTCGCTCTTCTCGTCGGACGAGCTCCTGAAAGTGATGAAGCTCCCCAAGGAAAAGTTCTACAATCACGACATGCTTGAGGCGGACATGGCACGGCTCAAGGAAAAATACGGCAAGCTCGGTTTCGTGTTTTCACAAACCGAACCGGACCCACGCATCGACGACGATCACGTCGATATGATGATCAACGTCAAAGAAGGGCCGCGGTGTTCGGTCGGGTCGATCAGCATCGACATCGCCGGCAACGAAGGGGCGGAATCGTACACGAAGTTGCAACCGGTTCTCAACCGCTTGTCGTTCCGTCCCGGCGATCTGCTTCGGACGACGGACATCAACAGCAGCAAGCGTCGCTTGGCGGCGTCGCAGATTTTCAACGCCAATCCGACACAGGGGCAGATTCCGGAAATCATTTTCGAGTATCCGCAGTTGGCGGCCGAGGAAGAGGAACGGGAAGAACAGCTCGCTTCCGGAATGTCCAAGATTCGCGGACAGGCTCCGACCGCTCAGGAGCGGATCGACATTGCGACGGCACGGCGACTTGCGGCGTATACCAAAGACCGTCCCGTTTCGCAACCGCAAACATTATCGCAACAACAATCACCGCCGTCGGATCATTACGTTGCGCCGCGGGAACCGTATCCGGCGTATCCGGGACCGCAGGTCCCGGCTTGTATACCGCAATCGGGATCGCAAGTTCCGGCTCATCCTGTTTATCCGCCGCGATCGTCTTACGATCCGACGCAAGGCCGCGTCGAGCCGATGAAGCTGGCCCTGAAAACACCGGTTGAAACGGACGATTACGATACCGAAACGTCTCGTGAGATTTATCGGGGACAGACGTCGTACACGCCGCCGATGTTCGGGGCTGCGCAACAACAATCGGCATCGCCAAACCCGTCGAGTCCGTTTTCCGCGATATACAATCCGCCGTCTGTTCAAGCTCCGGCGACGCTGCAATACACACAAACCTCGGGGTTTGCGGCGTCGAACACGACGACCACGTTCGGCAGCCTTTCCGCGACGTCGACGCCGACGGCCGATCTCGCTCCGGCGCCGCTGCTCGCTTCGAATCAGACGGCCGTTGCGAACAATCCTTACCAATACCTTCCGCCGCAATACTCAAGTCCGAACGGCTCTGCGCCGGAAGTGATTCCGGTCCAAACCAAAGAGGTTCCCGGATACGCCCAGATCGGCGGCACCGCACTGTACAATAATGGAACGATTCCGAGCCCGACCACCGGCGCGACGACGCAGGAAGTTTTTCGCGGCCTCCCCGGAATGCCGGCGATCAAAGATTCCGCGTACGGTTTCGATCCGAGCGCTCCGAGTGCGATGCAGGGCAAGCTCTATCCGACCGACGTTGTCGTTCATGTCCAGGAAACACGGACCGGACAGTTGATGATGAGCGTCGCCGTCAGTTCGGACTCCGGATTGATGGGCCGCTTCGTGATCGAAGAGCAGAACTTCGATGCGCTGAATTTTCCGAAAGGTTGGCGGCTCACCGACTGGAAGAACGCTTTCCGGGGCAAGGGACAGCGGTTCCGTATCGAAGCGGTCCCGGGAACGCAAGTGCAACGCTATGAAGTCAGTTGGCAGACGCCGTACCTGTTCGATCAGGAATACTCGCTCGGTTTGAGCGGCTTCTACTACCAGCGGTATTACGACGAATGGTACGAAGATCGTGTCGGCGGCAGCGTGTCGGTCGGTAAGCTCTGGACGCCGGACTTTTCGACGTCGATGATTTTCAACGGGCAACAGGTTCACATTTACCATCCGATTTCACAGGCCCCGGACCTTTACGAGGTGCTCGGACATCATCCGATGTACGGACTCGGTTTGAATGCAACGTACAACACCCGGGACAGCGAATACATTCCGACGGAAGGGATGTTGATTTCCGGCGGCATCGAACAGGTGTTCGGCGACTACAAGTTCCTTCGCGGCAACATCGACGTGCGAAAATACTTTACGTTACATGAACGGGCCGACCGCAGCGGTCGTTGGGTGCTCGGCTTGCGATCGAGCCTGGCGCTCACCGAAGGGGGGACGCCGATTTACGAACGGTATTACGCCGGCGGATTCACGAACCTTCGCGGTTTCGAATTCCGGGGCGTGACGCCTCGCTATCCGGGAGACCATTCCGGGATCGGCGGTTGCATGGAGTTTTACAACTCCGCCGAGTTGATCTTCCCGATCACGGCGGACGACATGATTCGCGGCTCGGTGTTTCTCGACACCGGGACGGTCGAGACGTCGATCACCGATTGGAAGAGCCGCTATCGCGTCGCGATCGGCTTCGGTCTTCGGTTGACGATCCCGATGATGGGGCCCGCGCCGATTGCGTTGGACTTCGCGTTCCCGCTCTCGAAAGACCCCGGCGACATCAAACAGGTCTTCTCGTTCAACGTCGGCTTCATGCGGTAATACGAATTCACGAGCCGGGGACGGAGTCCCCGGTTTTTATCGTGACGAATCAATCCTTACCGTACACTTCGGCAGCGATTCGACGAACTGCCGTCCATACGATTGCGTTTGAATTCTCGTATCGAGAACGACCACGAGCCCGGCGTCGGTTCGTGTTCGGATCAGGCGGCCGAATCCCTGCTTGAATTTCAGGATCGCTTGCGGAAGCTGAAATTCCCGGAACGGAACGCCGCCGCGTGCTTTGATCGCTTCGATCCTCGCTTCGACGACGGGCTGATTCGGTACGAGAAACGGAAGTTTCGTGATGATGACATTCCGTAACGCATTGCCGGGAACGTCGATCCCCTGCCAGAAACTGTCGGTCCCGAACAGGACGGCGTTACCGGACTCCTTGAAACGGCGGACCATTTCACCACGCGGCATTCCTTCCCCTTGCGTGAGGAGCGGCATCCGATGCTCCGTGAGCCACGGCGTCAGGTCGGACGCCAATCGTTTCAATAATTGGTAACTCGTGAACAACACGAACGCGCCGCCCCCCGTTTCGGCAAGATACCGTCGAATCATCGCGCCGTAATGGGGTCGCAACACGTCGTCCCGTTCCGTCGGCGACGGGCCGTCTTTGAGAATCACGAGTGTCGCCTGTTTTTGGAAGTCGAACGGGCTCCCCAACTGTTGCGTCTCAAGATCGGTCAACCCGATGCGCGACTTGAAATAGGTGAACGGGTCCCTTCCTGTTTTAGCCGGTAATCCGCGTTCCGAACGGCGCGGATTACCGGCTAAATCAGGACTTGCGGTACCAGTGAAATGGGCGGAGGTCGCCAACGTCGCGCTGGTCATCACGACGCTCGGAATCTTTTCGAACAGGTGTTCCCGGAGGAGCGGCCCGACGTCGATCGGCGTTGCGTTGATCGAAACCCGACTGAATCCGCGAGCGGTCTTCATCTCTTCGAGCCAATAGACCGATTCGTCGGCGAGTCCTTGTTTCGTCCAGACGTCGACGGTTTCCGACAGCGAGTCGATCCGATCCCTTGCGGAGCGGATTTCCTGCCGTTCCTCGGGATTTTTGATCTTTTCGATGAGATTTCGTAACGTGCCGCTCAATTTCCGGAGCGCTTCGGAAAGTCCGTTGTTCACGATGCGCGGTTCCCGAACCCGGCCGTTGCCGCCGGGGTGTTTTCGTAACCATTCGGAAAGATCGTGAAAGAAATTCTCGGCGGCGTAACGGGATTCGTCGACGGCGAGTTTCGCGGCCTCCGTCGTGATCTTGTCGACATCACGCCCCATGAGGAGTCCCTTGGCGGTTCGGTCGTTGTAGAGCCGGTTGAGTCCGTAGTCGATCTGCCCTTCTGTTACGGAAAGTCCGAGGTGATCCGCCGCGACTTGCTCCATCGTATGCGCTTCGTCGAAAACGAGCATGTTGTACGCCGGGAGAATGCTTCCCCCTTGCATCCGAATCGCCAGGTCGCTGAAGAGAATCGCATGGTTCACGACGACGATCTGCGCGTTGGCGATGCGCCGCCGCGCCTTGGCGTAAAAGCAGTCCTTGTAATTCGAACATTGCCGTCCGAGGCAGTTTCCCGTTTCGCAACAGACCTCGTTCCAGGCATCCCAGGCGGGCTCGGGATTCAGGTCCGATTTTGAACCGTCGACGGTTTTTTCGCACCATGCGGCAAGCCGGTCGAGCTCCCGTTTTTGGGCGTCTTCGACGAGCGAGGTCTGTTTTTGTAACACGTTGCGCAAACGACGGCGACAAAGATAATTGCTTCGCCCCTTGACGAGGACGGCCGAGAACTCGATCGGGAGCACCGACCGGAGGAACGGAATATCCTTTTCGATAATCTGTTCCTGCAAGCTGATCGTATGGGTCGAGATCACGGCACGGGGAAAGAATTCGGCATCGTCGTCGAATCCGTCTTCGTCCGATTGCGGAGAAACCGGAGCGACGTTTTGATTCCCCGCCGTCTGTAAGATCGCCGGGACGAGATACGCGAAACTTTTGCCGACGCCGGTTCCCGCTTCGACGGCGAGATGTTTCCGTGCAAGAAACGCGGCGTTGACGCTCTCCGCCATGTCGAGCTGCTGTTGCCGCTGTTCGTACCGTTCCAACCGTTTGGCAATGGAACCGTCTGGACCGAGAATATCGTGAGGTGAAAACATTATCGTTGTTGTTGGCAGTCCGCTTGCGTTTTAGCCGCCCCGCGCGTCTTAGCGCCGCTCCAACCCGCATGCCCGTTTCATCCAGCCGAAACAGGGACAACCGTGGTATTTTTCGTACGCAAACATGCATGGACAGTTGAAAAACAGGCCGTAAACGTACATCAGGAGAAAGAACCAATGAAGATAATAGATCGGTTGCCAAAGCATCGTGAGAAACCAAACAAGGACCATCATTCCGGTTTTGCTTTTGTACGAAAACGCCGCTTTCTCCGGCAGGATCGTGAATCCGAGCGCGAGGTGCATCACGACGAGGAAGACGATTCCTGCCGGCGTGAAATTCGTTCCGGTAAAGTTCCCGATGAAGAATCCGTAAACGAGAATTCCGACGACCCGCAGCGCAAACGCCGGCAGTCCGCCGAATCGGGGGATCATGATGTTGGTCCGTTGTCGATAAATTTCGTATGCGGCGGGGTCTTCGACGTTTTCGGCGAGGAGTTTTTCCTCGGCCCGGGCTCTGGCGAGCATCATCGGCACGAACAGCACGGTGACAAGTCCGAACACCAGCGGATTCACGAACGCCAGGGCCGCGCCGAGAATCCACATGATGAGGCTCGAATACATCGGATGCCGTGTCAACGAATAGACGCCGCTTGAGACGAACGACTGCCCGGCGGCCGCTTCGATCTGATCCGACCAATGGGAACCGATCTCCAACTTGCCGGCGATGTGCAGCCGGACGCCGAGGAGCATCAGCGCGGCTCCGAACGCGAGATAGAACTGCTCCTCCAGTGGTGGAACTTGGACGGCGCCGATTTTGCGGACCAACAGCGGAAACATCGCTATTAGGAACGCCGTCATCGAAAGCGTCGCGACCGGATGGACTTGCCGCTGTTTTGCCGGGTCTTTCGCATACGTTGCGAATTTGACGAAAACGAACGCCGACAGGACGATCCCCGACGCGAGAAGCATTCCGAACCGAAAACCGTCAAGAGCAATATCGGACATAGGGCAGTGCCTTCACATAAAATTCACGAACCAACGATTGCAAACGTAGCCGAATTCGTTTATTATAATGGTTTCTCGACAAAATACCATCGATCTCCCTTCCGTTCATGATGATCGACACCATCAAGATAAACGAACACTTAAAGCATCTTTTCGGTTTTCTCCAGCAGCTCCAAGAGGAAATCAACGCATCGGGAATCATCATTTTTCCGGAAGCGCCGATCGATTGGGCTCGGTTTAAGCGGTTCATGCCGAACGTCAAGGTCTTCGTCGCCGGGACAAACAGCGAGGTGCTGGCAGCGGCGGCGGAATATGAATTTTCGACGATTCGGTTGGAATTCGAAAAGGGGACGCCGATCCACGACCGAATGTCCCACGCGATTCTCGAAGCGGTCGCCGACGACATGATTCCCCACGGCGGACGCGTTATCGTGATGTACAGCGCGTTCGATCCGACGCAGTTGGACTCCGTCAGCGTCGTGAACCTCGGCGAACATCTGGACCGACTTTCCGGTCGGGACTTGCGGGCTCTTGAAAACCGCGTGCCGCTCCGGACACTGAAAGTCGTCGTCGATCTGGCCGTCGACATCGGTTTGGAGGGGCGAGAAGGGAAATCGGTTGGAACGCTGTTTATCGTCGGCGATTCGAAAAACGTGCTCGAACACAGCAGCCCGCTCGGATTCGATCCCATGCGTGGATATCTGCGGAAGGAGCGTTCGCTGTTCGACCCGAAGGTCCGCGAGGGAATCAAGGAAATCGCGCAACTTGACGGCGCGATTATCGTTGCGTCGGACGGAACCGTCGAAGCGGCATGCCGTCATCTGGAAACGACGTCGACGGCGACGATTTCCTTGTCGCTCGGTTTGGGAGCCCGACATTGGGCGGCAGCGGCGACGAGCCGGTCGACCGACTCGATTGCGGTCGCGGTCAGCCAGTCGAGCGGCACGGTTCGAATTTTCCAGAACGGCGAAGTCGCCCTTCGGATCGAATCGCGACACCGCCACCCGATCGTTTGGCGCGGACTCGATACGGCGCTCGACGAAAAAAATGATTGATTTTGCGAAAAGATACCGTCATCCCTGCGCAGGCGGGGACCCAGAGAGCAAATTTAATGCGCTCTTGCACATGTCATTCACGGTGTTTTATTTTCAGCCAATAACGGGTGCAATGACAATAATGACGTCTTTCATCGAGGTCCCGCCTGTGCGGGGATGACGCGTTTTACCCAACGGAGACCCCATGAGCCAAAAACGTCCTTTGAGCAAAGTCGCCGCCGGATGGTGGGACTACACCACGCTCCCCGCGGAAATTCTTGAAGAAGCCGCCGCGCTGACGGTCCAAGACGTCGAACGGCTGTCACGCCCCGGCTTTTCCGTGCGGATGTACGACACGATCGAAGAGTTTTACCTCGCCGAAGCACTGGAATACATCGAAGCATGGAAACAGGCGACTTCCGATTCCCCTTGCGGAATCTGCGGCCCGATCGGACCGACGGAACAGTTGCCGCTCGTTGCCCGATTGATCAACGAGCTCGAATTGGATCTCAAGAACGCCCATTTCTGGGGAATGGACGAATGGGTCGTCGACGGCAAACCGGTCGACGAGACGTTTCCATTGGCGTTTGCGAAAGCGGACAGGGAGCTCTGCTTCAACAAAATTCGTGAACCGCTTCGGATGCCCGAGCAAAATATTCATTTTCCGACCGGCGACGGCTCGGCGTTCGTTGCTTCATGGAACCAAGCCCGATGCGCGATCATGCAAGGGGGCCAAGGGGAAGTGAAACATTGGGCGTTCAACGATCCGCCGAAACGGAAAGGGGAATATGTCGACACGCCGCCGCCGCCCGAAGTGTATCGACAACTCGGGACCCGGATCGTCGAGCTCCATCCGATGACGCTCATTCAAAACGCTCGAACCAGCAGCGGCGGCGGAATTCACCAGGTTCCGACGCAAGCGATTACCGTCGGCCCGAAGGAAACATGGAAAGCCGAATGTGTTTCAATCTGGCAAGCCGGGCAGCACGACAACCCGCTCGGCATGCGGCTCACCGCGCTGATGATCTCGAAACGGATCCCCGATAGCGCGGTGCCGATGTCGCTCCTCGCCGACCATCCGAACGTCCGGTTCAGTTATTTTCGCCCCGGCCTCGGAAAATGCGGCGTCGAAATGCATTAATGGGACGAAAATCAACAATGAACGGAGTCGTGTTTGGTACGGAACGAAGCGAAGTTCAAAACGCGGCGGCCCTACACGGCAGGTGCTCAAGCAACGGCCCCCCGTTTTTCACCTGCTCAATAGACTTGTTCGGAAACTACAAAAGGAGTTCGTGATTGAGTATGGCACAGACGAGGTTCATTCTCAGGAGGTGTCTTTTTCGTCGGTTGCGATACCTTTCGCTCAGGATTTTGAAGGTTTTGATCCGAGCGTTGATGTTTT